>NZ_JADPKF010000019.1:0-97088 GCF_023073815.1 Bradyrhizobium sp. 157
CAGCTTTCGGCCCAAAGGGCAGATTGCCGAGCTGCGAGCCTACGTGCGTCAGCGCGAGCGTCTGCTGGAGTACGCGGCCTCACACATCCAGCATATGCAGAAGGCCTTGACGGAGACGTATCTTCAGCTGCACCACGTCGTCGCCGACATCACCGGCGCGACCGGCCTGCGTATCATACGCGCGATTCTTGCCGGCGAGCGCGATCCTGAGGCGCTGGCGTGCTTGCACCATTACAGTTGCCACTCCAGCGCCAAGACGATCGCGAAGGCGCTCACCGGAAGCTACCGCGCCGAGCATCTGTTTGCGCTCGAGCAGGCACTTGCGCTTTACGACGTCTACCACGAGAAGGCATCTGCCTGCGACGCCCGGATCGAAGCCGTGTTGAAGGAACTCAGCATCCATCGCGGTCATTGCCATGGATCAGCGCCGCGGGCCTCGCGGCGTCGGAATCGAACCGATCAGGTGAACGCTCTAGCTTTCGACGTCCGCGAGGCGCTGTTCGCGTTGCTCGGAAAGGACATCACCACGATCGACGGCCTCGGTCCTTACCTCTCGCTGAAGCTGATCGCTGAATGCGGCGACGACCTCTCCTCGTGGCCAAGTGCAAAGCATTTTACCTCCTGGCTGGGACTGGCGCCGAGCAACAAGGTCTCCGGCGGCAAAATGCTCTCGTCCCGAACGCGCCGATCCGGCGGCCGGGCGGCGGCACTTCTGCGCCTTGCTGCCGTGACCGTGGGTCGTACAGACACCGCGCTCGGCGCCTTTTATAGACGGCTCTCAGCGCGCATCGGCAAGGCCAAGGCCGTGACCGCCACGGCCCGCAAGATCGCAGTTCTGTTCTACAATGCTGTGAGATACGGAATGGACTATGTCGATCCCGGGGCCTCGTCCTACGAGACGCGTTACCGGACGCGAGTGCTCAACAATTTGCATCGGCGTGCCAAGGCATTCGGCTTTGTTCTCCAGCCCTTGGAGCCGAAAGTAGGTGCTGCCGTTTCTTAGGAATCATTCTCCAGCGTCAGCTCCCCGGTCTTGGCATGCAGCGACTTCACATCGGTCGCAGGCGTGGCCGGCACAGCGCTCCCACGTCCAAAAACTCCGGAAGCGCCACCCTCCAGCTGCGCCTTCCACGCCGTAATCTGATTGGGGTGCACTCGAACTGCTCGGCAAGCTGGGCTATCGTCCGCCGCCCTTGACGGCGGCAAGCGCCACCTTCGTCTTGAAGGCCGGTGAGTGGTTCCGGCGCGTGCTCGTCTGCTCATCGTCGCTCCTGATTCGCAGGCACTAGCGTGCCCGCTGCCAGGCAGAAACTCCACTCATCGACCTGTTCAAATTTGCGGACCCGGCTCTGTTGGTTGTGTCTGGGGTAGTCGAGCGCCGGATTAGGCCATTCGATTCGGATGTGCTTGGTCCGGGCCAAGAACCCGCAATCGAGATCGTGTAGGCCGCTTAACGAACAAGCCTCCTGTGAGCCTGCAAACGAGGGGTGTCTTACTTTTCGAGAAGGGTCGTTTCGACGACTGCCGAGACCCTGAGGATTAGGCCCTTCACCGTTGTGGACCTCGACCACAATGCATCCCTCTGACCCTCGGTACGTCAAGTCCTTAACTGCTTGATCGACCGAGCGCTTCCTTCCATGCGATGGTAGTGCTTGGCAGTTCCTCGCCAGCGTCGTCTCTAAGGATGCCACTAGCATCGTGGAAATCGAAATAGAACCTTACATCAGCCGATCCACTTCAGAGCGGCCAGACAATGAACGTATTTGGATGTCCGTCTGTCAATTGGCCGACCAAGAACACGAACTAAGATGCCGAAAAACCCGACACGAATGCCGGGCTGATCGCAAATATACTTCGAGGATCGATAATGCGGATAGCAGACCAGCATCTGCTCGCGCCGTCTTCGCACTATGAGGGCGAGATCATAAATCCACTGTGTACCGGTGGGCCAGAGGAAGCGGCAATCGGTGATCCAATAGAAACCACGATTCAAAGTCAGCGCGGCCACAATGAGATTGGAACAGGATCGATGCGTGTGACAAGTAAGCTTAGCCAAAATGATGAGATTACCCGACAGCAGCATCGTCTTCCGAATCGAACGGGAAGGCGGAGCGAACCCTTAAGTAGCCTCGCATTACTGGATTCTCGCTCGCCAATAACTGTGATTTACGGATCAAGTGACGGCTCTGAGGGCAAGCCTGCTCGCCAGCAGTTGGAAACGCAGGACGAGGAGCCCCGCGTAGATGGCTGTCCCGATTGACAAGCCAATCCAGATACCAATCGCGCCAAGCCCGATCTTCAGACCAAGCACGTAGCCAAGTGAGAAGCCGATCAGCCAATAAGCAATACCGACGAATAGAAGCGGCACCCGAGTGTCCTTCAGTCCCCGCAGACCACCCGCCGCAATGCTCTGCGCGGCATCAGTGACAAAAAAGCTCGCGGCGACCATAAGGAGCTTTGTAGTCAGTCCGATCGTCGCGTCGGCATCTCCGGCCGATTTGTCCAGAAATACCTCGGCGATCTCAAAACGCGCGGCGATCACCGCAACCGTCAGCAATGCAGCGATTACGATACCGAGCAGCATCGCGACCAGGCCTGCCCGCTTGATGCCGGGACCGTCGTTGCGGCCGACTGCATGGCCAACGCGCACGGCCGCCGCCATGCTGATGCCGAAAGGGATCATGGATATAATCACGGTGATCTGAAGCGCGATTTGATGAGCAGCGAGTGCGCTTGTGCTGATCAGGCCTGCCAGGAGCGCGGCAGCCGACAAAACTCCGTACTGCATGAGGGAGGCGATTGAGATCGGAGTTCCGATCACGATCAGCTGTCGCAAGAAGGGCCAATCGAATTGCCAGAGATCTGCAAGCACGTGGTAGTCACGGAAAGGGCGACGCATTGTGGCGAACCACAAACCGGCCAGGAACATCGCACAGTTCACCAGCGTGCTCGCAAGCGCCGCCCCGAACAGCTCAAGTCGCGGCAGCCCGAGCTTCCCATAGACCAGCAGATACACGAGAAGGGCGTTGAGGGGGATGGCCGCCAGCGTGATCCACAAGATCGGCTCCGGCCGGTTGACCGCGCCCATGAAGTTACGGATGACCTGAAGCCATAACGCCGGCACCACGCCCAAGGCCAGTCCGAACAGATATTGCTGGGCGAGCCGCGCCGCGTCTGGGGCCTGACCGAAAGCGAGCAGTATTTGCTCTCCGCGAAACGCAAACGCTATGATCGGGAACGATAGCATCAGCGCCGCCCACAGCCCCGTGCGCACCGCGCGCCGTACCATAGCAACCTTCGCGGCCCCATACGCCTGCGCCGCCAAAGGTGCGATCGGCGCCAGCAGGCCCGCGCCGAAGGTGAAGCTGACGAGATAGAGCGTGACGGCCAGCGCGGCCGCGGCGAGCGCCTCAGGCCCGATGTGCCCGATAAAGGCAAGATCTGTCGTCATCATCGCGACCTGCGCAAGCTGGGTCAACACCATCGGCCACGCGAGCTTCGCAGTTTCGCTGAGCTCGATAGTGAGGTGATGGCCAGCCGTCCGTCTCGTCATTCCGTGCCGCAAAGCTGATACCGGTTTTGTTTCGGCTATTTTGTCCATGGAAATCATGCTGTTCGGTTTGCCTCGGCCGCAAACGACGTTTGTTCCACCGAGAAGACGCTCTTCCCCGCCCTGAATTCGCGATAGCCTGCCGATGCGGACTCACGCGCACCCCTTGAGCAGCTCCGCGTCACAGACAAGGCGCGCCATCGGCTTGGATTGCCATTGACCTTGGGGTCTGGCGGCCTGCTCGCAGGCTGATGAGGCCTTGATCAGTGCCTCCGCCAGCGCATCGACTTTTTGGCGCGTGTTGGCGCAAAGAAGACGCGGCAGGTAGCTGGCACGCCGAAACGGTCGGTCATCGGCATCGCGCGATCGGTGCCGGCGCGAACCGCGATCGCGTCGTGGTCGATCACGGTGGCGAAATCGTGCGCGAGCGCGCACTGAGACGGATAGTGGCGTTGGGGCAGCCGAATTCGTACGCGACGCATACGTGAACTGAGAGGCGACAATCTTATGAGCCATCAACTGCGATTCCTTCAGCATCCGATGCTGGGTGACATCTCCTTTTCAAGGCTTGTGCCAGCTGCGAGAGCTTGATTTGTAAAGGCTATTTGCTCAATCGGACGTGTCCTGGGCCCAACGGCATGTCGCAAATCCCACAATCGGCGTCAGAGACGCGCCCAAAGCGCGCAGAAATTCGGCATTTTGCACCGCAGGAATCCCAACAGACGGACGTCGACAAGATCGATATGACATCCTCCCCGAGCTCACCAACGCAGAATCAGCTAAACTGAACTTTCGCATCGAATGGCATTGAAATAAGTACTGCCATCGGGCTCCTGCAGCGCGCGCTCGACCGTGCTGAGAACATTATGATTGTCGACCTCCTGCGTAACGATCTCTCACGCGTTTGCGCTCCGCATTCGGTCGAGCTTCCAGCGTTGTGCCACCTCGTATCCTATGCCTCAGTGCACCACCTCGTCTCGATCGTTACGAGTGACCTTGCAGGAGACAAGTCATCGTTCCCTTACTTCGAGGATGCTTTCCCGGCGGCTCCAGTACGGGTTTGCCAAAGGTGCGATGAAAATTATTATGGAAATCGACAATGTGTGCCACTGACTAAGAACTCAAAAGACCACAGATGAGCACGTCAGCAATTTCGAAAGAGATCTCCGCGACCTTGTCATCGCGGCCGACGACGAAGCTTTGGATGAGGGAGCGGCTCCCAATCAGCGCGGCCTGCGAGTCACCTCCAAGGTGATGAAGAACCTCGGCTACGGTGGATACGTCCTATTCGGTAGCGGGGCTCATCCGATGGTCGCCGAAATCCTTTCCGTCCACTCCTCCAAGTATCGCCAGAAGGATCTAGGGATGGGCGGGGTGCACGGCGGCATCTTTATATTCCGTGATGTATTCGCCCGCATCTACATTCCGTTTGCGTACGGAACGGTGAAGCTTGATCCGTTCACTCTGACCGACTTAACGAAAAACCAGCTCGCGTGGTTGGCTATCAGACCCGCTGACTATCAGGGCTTTTGGATCAGTTTTCGGACACCATGGATTTTTCTGGGACACCTCGCAGCTATAAACGTCCACCCGACACCGCACTTGAGCTCTTCTGGCTTGCGGCCGTCCAACTCCAGGCTGTCGCCGCTACCTTGAGCGCCGCCTTCGACTTTAGAGGCGCAACCAATCAGCCTTAATCGGAGCCGAACGTTCAATTAAAGGCGGTCTCTTGGCTGACGGTGCCACGGAAAAGGAATATAGGCGACACGGACACGACCTCGGAGCGGCGGCGAGCCAATTCAAGGAGCAGCACAGCGCGTTCGATAGCGACCGCGTCTCGCAAATGATTGCGACCCTTCCCCGCTACGTTGAGAATCGTATTCCGCCGACCAGCCTGGACGAGTTGAAACCGGCCACATTGTGATGGGCTGTCAGTACATTGCCGGCGAAGTAATGCGACAGGTCACCGGATACACGATTCGTAGTGCATGGCCGGAGCAATTGCCCCGCGCGTACCCTCCGCGGGCTTGATGAATCCGCCCATCCCGTCCATTCCCATGTAGGGAAATGCAGTAGTTGTTTGTGCGACAACTATTCGCGTGCCACGTCTCGCCGCCTGGCGGCTGACCGTAAAACAGCAGCGATTTGTCCAGAAATTTCTACTGGATTTGAACGCCACTCAGGCGGCGATATTTGGGAAGGCACATATCCCTCTGCGCTCGGCAAGCTGCAGCGAACAACAACTAGCTGCAGGCATTGTTGGGAAAAGACGTCGATGACCCTATGCCGCGGGATGTTTTTCAGCAGCTGAGCAACGAACAGCATCCCCACCTTTCTGAGTACATCATGCTGGTCGAGGGAAAGACCGCACTGAAGGGCACATTTCAAGACGAGACGGAGAGCCATTCAACTCCCCACCAAACTCCCAAGCAGTCTCTCCTCCATTTTCCAACACTTAATGAAGATCCGGAGGGTTACCTGAGGGAGCTGCGCAACCGTTCACTTTCGTTTGTAAAAGCGGCATTTTCCAGAAAGGCTAAATAACGCAGTGTGAAACCCGATTGATAGGAGCAGATATGGAATGGATGGTGTCCTGGGCCTCGTCAGATGATAGGTATGGTCGCTGTAGAATTGCTCCACGAAAGGCGCTTTTCTGGTCTTGGTCAGACAGCGAATGTCATTTTTGCGAATTGAGCCTTCTGGGCAATGCGCCGCCATATCGGCAGCGGCTGGAATCAGCAGCTTTGCATTCCACTGTTGTCGCCCTGGCATCTTCTTTGTCCGACTTTCGCGGGGATCGTTCTGATTATCGCGGCGCGATCGACGATGGCGGGTATACGATGGGCGATTGCTTCCCGCTTCTATTTTCGCGAGAAATTCGTCGGCCAGTAACTTTCGAGGTTTGCAACACAATCCGCCCGGGACCGGACACGTTCAGCGCAGTCGCGACGCGTCCGCTACTTGCCACTTACGGAGTCCCGCTAGGTCGACCTGGAGCCCGTTCGCCTTCAAGAACCGAATTAGGAAGATGTTCAAAGTAATCGGGATAGACAATCTTGGGATCACGCCGTGCGAAGGCTTCTCGAAATTCGACCTCAAACGCCGGCAGCAATTTCGCCATAGACGTGAAAATGATCGGACGACATACCGACGTGAGCGCTTGCTGGTACCGGCCCTAGGTCAGGTAGGCCCGCTCATCATCACTGCCGGCTACGCCGTATTCCAGACCGCCAACAACACAGTCGTCATGGCCGATATCCGCGCCAAAGAAAGAGGTGTGATTTCAGGGATGCTTTACCTGTCCCGGCGTCGGCGGCATCACGCTGGTCGACGACGAGGAGCAGGACGAAACGAATCGCAACCGCTTCGTCGGCGCAAGACATGACGATCCTGTGCCTGGCAGTCCGAAAATCGAACTGGCCGCGCGTCTCGTGCGCGAGATCGATCCCACCATTCGCGTCACGCCGGTGAGGGCAAGCCTGATTAGCAAGGAAGCGTTCGCTGCCGTGAGTCAGGCCGATTGGGTGTTTGGCTGCTTTGATGAGGATGGCCCGCGATCAATCCTGAACGAGCTCTGCGCGGCCTATGCAAAGGACTATGTCGATATCGCATCAGACGTGCCGGAAGCAGGCGTATACGGCGGGCGCATCTGCGTCGCGTGGCAGGGCGGCGGCTGCCTGCACTGCCTCGACGTGCTCGATCCTCGCGATGTCGAGGCATATCTGAGCACGGACACCGAGAAGGCGGGCCGCGCCGCGATCTATGGCGTGCCGGTAGATGCGCTGCGCGAGACCGGGCCTTCAGTGTCCCCCATCAATGGCGTCGTCGCCGCGCTCGCCGCAACCGAGTTCATGGTCGCAGTCACCGGTATGAGAGAGCCGCAGCGCCTTATCAACTACTACGGCCACGTACCCAAACTCACTACGGCGAAGCCGAAGCCGGACTGCTATTATTGCACCGCCATTCGCGGCAAGCCGGAAGATGCCGATGCCGAGCGTTTCCTGCGCATGCCGCAGCTTCGTGAGCAGCGGCTGAAGAAGGTGCGGTAGTGCAGCTCTGTGGGCCTTGCCCACGCGGGCGCAAGATGATGATCTTCAGCGCGACTTATGCTGAGAATAGCGCCATATTCGCCGCATCGCATGCGGAGAATGCCAAAGCGGCCAATCATCCGGCCAATATTAGGTCCATAAGAAGGTCTGGAACATGGCGTAAGTTGCTGCTATCGTTGTAAAATGAGCGTCATAAAACAGGACAAAGAACCGGCCAAATCAGCGGTCCCACACCGGGGCGAGAGCACCGGCCTGATGGAACCGATGCTGGTATCGGAGAGTTCCAGCCGCCGGACCCAGCTCGCAGACTTGACGGTAGAGCTGGCGGCAAAGTCAGCCGCTTTCAAGCACAGCCTGCCGAACGGCGTCATCACCTCGCTGGCCAAGTTGGTGCGCTCGATGAATTGCTACTACAGCAACCTGATCGAGGGCCACGATACGCATCCGGTCGACATCGAACGCGCCCTCAACAACGACTATAGCGCCGATCCCAAGAAACGCGACCTGCAGAAGGAAGCTATCGCCCATATCGCTGTGCAGGAGTGGATCGATGAAGGAGGCCTGAACGGGCGCGCCACAACGCAGGAAGGCATCATCGAAGTTCACCGCCGCTTCTGCGAGCTGCTTCCCGAAGAACTGCTCTGGGTCGAAAATCCAGACACCAAGGAACGCATCCAGGTCATCGCCGGCAAACTGCGCGACCGCGACGTGGCGGTAGGCCGCCATGTGCCGGTCAGTCCTGGCGCGCTCCCACGCTTCCTGACGCGCTGCGAAGAAGCCTACGCAAAGCTCGGCAAGACCGACGCGATCATTGCCTCGGCCTGCGCTCACCACCGCCTGCTCTGGATTCACCCGTTCCTTGACGGCAATGGCCGTGTCGCCCGGCTCATGTCCTATGCCATGCAGCGGGAAACGCTCGATACCGGCGGCATATGGTCGATTGCGCGCGGCCTTGCCCGCAACGAGGCGGCCTACAAGCAACACCTTACTGCGTGCGACATGCAGCGCCGCAATGATCTCGACGGACGCGGCACGCTGAGTGAAGAAGCGTTGGCGGAATTCGCGATCTTCTTCCTTCAGACCTGCATCGATCAGGTAGCCTTCATGCAAGGCCTCGTGCAGCCTGATCAGCTGCGCAACCGCATCCTGATCTGGGCCGAAGAAGAAACGCGCGCCAACCGCCTGCCCCAAAAATCCGGTGCGGTGCTGGAAGCGCTTTTATTCCGGGGTGAGTTGCCACGCGGCGATGTCACAACGCTGCTGCAAACAAGCGAGCGCAGTGCCCGCAGGGTCACATCGGCCTTGCTTGATGCCGAAGTGCTGACCTCCGAAAGCCCGCGCGCGCCGCTCTATCTTGCCTTCCCTGCTCGCCTCGCGTCCCGCTGGATGCCGGGGCTATTTCCGGGATAAGCGTTAAGTTAAAGCGACATGACGAAGGATTTTTTTGCATACATACGTAGAGAACGGAAAAAGATACTTGCCAAACATGGTGGCGCAATTTGCTTTTTGCGGAAAATTGGCGACCGAAAATGAGCAGCTCTCTTTGCTGGAGAAGATGCTCATGACTTTGCAACGGCAGAGCCCGACGAGCGCGACTACGTCCCATAGCAAGCGCATACTCGTTGCTCATCGGCGAAAAGAAACGGCAGCAACTCTCAGCTTATTTCACACCTCCTGTTCTGTCGCAGGCCTGTGATGGAAGCCCGCGCACACATACTGGGTCGATTTGACCATAAAATAGTATTGGACCCAGCCTGCGGCGGCGGATCGTTTATCACACCTATCGTACGCCATCTGGTTAGTAAGAGTATTGAGCGTGGTTGTTCGGTGGAAAACGCCTGCAAAGCGCAGCGTGCATGGAATTGAGATCGATGCAGGTCTCGCGACGTTGTCGCACGCATTGCTTCGCAAAATGCTGGCTCGCGAATACGGGTTCAAGATTAGAGGGCGGCTAGGCGTAGTGCACTGTGGGACGCGCTGAATGAAATCCCCAATAATCGTTTTATCTGTAGCGCAGCCTTGATGCGGTTGCCTCACAACATCTCTCCTATCTCGTGACCGAGTTCGGCAAGGCGCACACGGCAAACGGCTTTGGCAACAAGTTCAAGGACTAGTGCCGTCAGGCCGATCTGCCCCACTGCTCGGCACATGATCTGCGCAAGGCGGCGCCTGCCCGTCTTGCCGAACGCGGCGCAACCGCGCACGAGATCATGGCGATCACTGGCCACCAGAGTCTTGAAGAGGTCGAGCGCTACACACGCGCCGCGCAGCGCCGCAGGCTCGCCGACTCCGGAATGGAAAAGCTCAGAAAGTGAACATCATTGTCCCCCCAACGGCGAGTGGGACAATTTCCGGCGAATTCTTCAGGAAAATCAGATCAGATTGAAGGATGGCGCTCGCTAGGAACTTATAACCTCATAGATTCAAGTCCTTCTCTGCCAGGTGGGACAATTTCCTTCTTTGTATGGCCGCCCGCCAGCCGTGGCGCCGTCGACCCAGCCCGCCAAGAGCCCGGCAGCCCCCGTTATGCGCCAGCTCCGATAACCTCATTTTATGCATTCTAGCGCACATTATAACCTTGACAAAGCAAATCACTATGGGTAGTTCAGAGGCCGCCCCGGCAACTTCTGGGATGGCGCGCCCGGACAAACGGAACTACTTACCGATTCTGTGAGAAACGACCTGGAGTCCGCGAGTATGATCGAATCACTATCGAAAATCAGCTTGTCTTGCCTGTTTGCCTGTCTGCTCAGGACGTGAATGACTTCGTAAGCAGCGTAGCTAAGGGTATGTATTGATACGGGGTCGCCATCTGCAAACCAAAGCCGAATTGCTGTAGAAAGGTGTCTCCGAGCGGCATCCAGTTTGGTAACGGTCATAAGTTCAGATGAGCTAACATGGCAAAAGCCCCAGAGAGGGAAATTGAGTTTCACCCCGACGCGATGCAGCGCTTTGAGCGCGCCGTGAAGGTGGTGGCGAAAAGCCCGCCGCAGCATCGAGTTTCAAAGAAGACGGCAACACAGAAGCGCCGCGCCACAAAGAAGCCTAAAACTGCAAAAGAGATGATCTGACTCTTTACAGAATCAATACGAATCGTAGTGTCTAGTCTCACTACAAAAAAGCCTCCCCCGAAGGGGAGGCAGTCTTGGCAGAGACAGTTGTTAGGGGCTTGTTTCGCTAAAAGCGGGGCAAGCCCCGACAATGTTCGCGAACAGTTTCCCATTTTCCAAACCTGAAACGACGATACTCGCGTACCGCGACGGGTTGGTTTGTCGGACACCACAGTTTCATTGCACTTCTCCATGCCGGGAATGGTCCCGGTGCCCGAGGCACCCTTGTGCCCCGTGGCCCTAAACAGGGCTGCCGGGTGAAGGGCGGAGAAGGCGCGAATCGGGTGCGCCGATTCGTATTTCTACCACGGAGGGCGCGGACTCCCGAATCCGTTCCCGGTCTGTGCACACCTGTGAACAGGTCAGCGCGTTCGCCAGTATTTAACGAATCGCGGCTTGGGCTACGGCTACGAAATCCAAACCAGAAAGAAGCCCGGCAAGTAGGCCGGGCTTCTGATTACCTACTCGGCTTCTTAGGTGGCGACGGGGGTCTTACCCTAACGCGTTCGGTCTCCGTAGTCCTTGGATGGGTCTCCGCGTATCGCTTCGTGACAAATTGCCCATCCTCGGAATCGCGCCGGACGGTTTTCTTCGGTTCCTTGTCTTTAGAACTCATGGGTTTCTCCAATGGGAATAATAAATTTTGCGGCACATAGACGTGCAGAGCCGGACGTGTGGCAATGCCGGTGCGGCAGTCACGCATTCTGGCTCTACTCAAATGGGGTTGTTTGTTGCTTGGAATGCGAAATGGACGCCGCAAGCATGCATGGCTTTTGCGCATCCCCAGCCCCAGAGAAGGTATAGAATAACCCCCGGCTGAAATATTAGCTTTCCGCGCGCGAGAGTCCACACGGACTTTAACTTGTCCGCCAGTATTTGACGAATTTCGGCTTGGGTTTCGCCAGCTTTGAGCGCCAGCGCAGGAAGCGCAGCGCCTTAAGCTTGAACGTTTTTGCTGTTAGGCCGTCGATAGGTCAGGCGCTTGCCAACGATGCCCCTTGGCGAGTTCGTTGGCGCGGTCGGTATCGTTGACGCCGAGGGCAACGCGGTTGTTGTGGCGGAAATCGAACTCCGCCAGATAACGGTGCAGATGCTTCTCAGCGCAGTGCTGATAGGTGCCGCGCATGCCGCGCTTGAAAACTGAGAAGTAGCTTTCGATGGTCTTCGTCGTGATGACGGTCTCACCCTCGCGGCGAACGTATTCGTCTTCTTGGTGGTTGACCGTATCGTGGCGCGCAAACTCAGTGCCAAGCTTTTTGTAAATCTTCGCTTGGTCTGTCATCAGGTGCGCTTCCTTGGAAATGTTGGCGCGAACGATGGGCGCAACTTCGTCAACGGAAGCCATGGCAACATGAAAGCTGCGGACTTTGCCGGTCTGACGATCAAGCAACGAAAGCACAGTGTTTTATGGGCCGCGCCAGCGCGTTTCTTGGCAACGCCTTTCAAGCGGCCAATGTAAGTTTCGTCGGCTTCTACCGCGCCGCCATTCTCGCCCATCGGCGGCTGCAAGCCACCAACACGCATTGCTTCACGCAAGCGATGCATCAAGAACCACGTCGATTTGTAGCTGATACCGAGCATACGATGCACCTGATAGGCGCTAATGCCTTTCTTGGAGGCGGTCATAAGGAACAGCGCAGCAAGCCACTTGGTCAGCGGGATTTTGGAGCGCTCAAATACCGTGTTCACAGTGACGGTGAACTGCTGACGGCACGCAGGTTCATTGCACTGGTACACGCCGGGACGGTGCGCCTTGCCTTCAAGCTTGGTGATCTTCTCTTGGTCTGCGTTGCCGCAATGCGGGCAAACCCGACCGTTCGCCCAGACGCGGGTTTCAAGCCACTCGCGGGCTGCGGTTTCGTCTTGGAAGATCGGGTTCTTGAGAAGGTCGGTCATAGGGTTGCTCCAATGTTGGAACCCTACCTATGGTCGCTTGCTTTGTCAAGGTTATAATATGCCGTTTTCGAATTCGGGATCGGCGCCGCGTCGTAACGGCCGCGCAGCACTTCCTCAACGAACATCCTGGCAACTCGCCGCGGCGTATCGCGGGTGTACGACGTAATCACCGCGCAGCCCAGTCTCGACACCGGCCAAATTCAGCGCAAGCAGATGGAACTCGCAATGTCGGTCGGAACAAACAACCACTACCGGATTGCCGAGTGCAAGGCAGGCATTTCGTGCAGACGGGGGAAGCGGCAGGCGTACCGAAAAAGCTGGTACAGGAGTCAATCGAAGCTGTCGCCGCTACCGCTGAAGCTGCCCTCGTCAAAATAGAAAACGAATTGCCAATGGGTTTTCCCAGGCCATTCACACGTCAGTCCAAACTGCCGCTATGCAGCGCCTGCGTTCATTGAAATTCCAGTAGCGGCAGATCAAGGATGCTGGAGGCCCGGCAGCATCAGTCGCAAGGCTGGCCGCTAATCGCTCGACGAGTCAAAGACATTCGCGAACCGCGCTCTCCTGTTATCGACCGTGTTCCCCTTTTTTGCCGTGCGCTCGTTCTCCAGCGTGATAGCCTGGCGCAGGCGCTGATGCGCAACACGTCCTTCCGCTATCCGTTCAGGGCGACCGGGGGGTGTGCAATGATCCACCGGCCTCGTTGCCTTGATCGGGCGGTCCTTCGTCATTGCGTGGAGGTGGCACGCGCGCAAAGCTAAGGGCGATGCGGTGCACCCAAAAAGTCTGCCTCGCCGTGGCAACCTCGCAGTAAAGTCAGGCACCGCACTTGCAGGTGCCAAAAGCGCGTTGTGCCGATCATGAATCGTCCTACCACGGATTACGCTTCTTTCGCGCGGGAAGTGTTGTGTTCAAAGTCAAAGTCGGGAAACCTTGTAACAAGCGCGGTCTTCAAAAACTTGATGTGCCCGATCGCCACTCCTAACTCGTTCAATCGCCGCTGCCCTTCTGCGATCTCAGTGCCGAGCAAATTCTGATAATGATTGTCCTGCGGGTCGCGCGTTAGGTACTCATCGGAATCATTGCCCAACGTTACTGCGGCGCGGGCTAAGGCATCATCGATACGTGATTTCAGGCCAGCTTGCTCAGCCTTTGCCCCCTCCAGCGCATCCTCTATCGACCGAAAAATGCGTGTAGCGCGAGCGCGATCAGTTTTGCAGTCTCGGCCTGCCGACCGCACCTTGAAGTAGTGATTAGCACGCACCTTTAAGGATGATTGAAACACCTTCAAGTATGATTGAAACATCTTCGCACTTCTCCAGGGTGGTTAGCGGGATCAATAACGCCGATCTCTCACTTCGGATCCCCGGAGCGGCCATTTGGCTGTGAGTGATTTTTGTCAGAATTGGGCGCGATGCAGCGGCGACAAAAGATTACCCTGGGGGAAATGCGTCATTAGTGCGTCAGTCCGGCCTCACTGGGTCCTAGTCTATTACGGTGACTACGGTGGTGCCTCAGCTCGAATTTGTCGCCCCTTCCGGGCCTCAGCGTCTTCGGCCATTTGCAGCCAGTCACCCGCAACCTTTGTCTTTTGTGTGGGCCGCCTTCTTGCAATGCTGGCGACAATTTGCTGGGGTCGTTTAGACACTCGCTGGATCGGTGGAATGGCCCTGCACTTCAGCCGCATTGCTCCCGTGACAGAGGAGCTAGAGATTTGGAGCGCGTGCGAGCGCGACTTCTCATTCGTCATCAGCAATGAGAGTAGGAGCGGTCCTGGCCTCCACGGACAGCCGGGCTTTGTAGCTTCTTGGCGCCCCATCAACCTCAACAGGCCGGCCAGCAGGGTGGGCGGATCACCCTTTAAGACGTTCGCCGAAGCCGAGCAGGCCTGTGAGGCCATGCTGGTGCACCTGACCAACTAGACAGAGACAAGGCCAGCTGAGATTCGCTACCACCTCGGACCAGAGCCTGTTGGCTCTTCCGCGTGGACCACCCTCACAATCAGCTGATCTCTGCTGTGGGTCTTGGTTGTATGAAAACGCCCTGATTGCCCGCGATTTCAGCGGTCAACCGGCGTCCAAAATTGCATTTCGATCCCAATCGATGGCTTTCACGTCGCGCGCTGTTTCATCTTTGATCACGAAGCCAAGGCTCGCCTCCAAGATAGGGCCATGATCATCGCGAACTTCAACTGCCATGCGGTGCTGCGGCCCGCCTCTGACCCATTCGCGGGCCATCTCCGAGAGCGCAGTGGTCGCCTCTTGCCGCGCAGACTCGATGTTCGGCAGCTCCACACCTTCATCATCGTGGATGAATTGGCTGCCGTCGCGGATATCAAAATAGTACCTCTTCATCGAGCACACTGTCGAACAGTTCTTGCAGCTCCAGATCGATCTTGTTGCCGCCCTTGAGGTGCTGCTGCATGGCCCACCGCCTCAAATCGAAACAGCCAGCGGCGGTCTCGTTCCCGGCGTGCCCTGAAGTGGTCCAGGCGCTTCTTGAAGCACAGCGCCGCCCGCCATGAGTAGTACCTGATCGGGCCAAACTTTCCGCCACATGCGGCGCAGCTTGTCGCTGCTGGGCGACACTCAAACCGTTTGCGGCAATCGTACATCTTCATCTTCTTTGGGCCCACCCTGGGAGTGGAACTCCGGAGTCGCTGACTCACTGTGCGTACACAGGTGAACTTCGGCTCCAGGATCGTAGTGATCCGCCAATCTTACCGCAGGTAAGGGCGGCGGGCGCAAAGTTAGACTCTCATGTGCAGCATCCCGAGCAACGTCGCGCTCGCATCCGACAGAAAGCTGTTGAGAAAGCTGTTGCTGCGTGCGCTCATTCAGCTTGAGCCTTCATCCGGCCGACCGGACCCGGGCTCTCGACCGGGTACCGCGCACAAACAAAAACTTACCTCGTCATAAAAGAAGAAAACTAGCCAACTTCTGCTTGGTACCGCATATATCGGGCGAATTTTCTTACTTCGAGCTGAAATTCTTCGAAGAAATCGAGATTGGCTCGGCCTCGGGGCAAGCCGACGTGCAACCAGTGAGTCGAGCTGAGGCCAGCCGGTCTGAGTGAGGGACAAGAACAAATTCGCCGACGAGAACCGAACTTCAGGAGATGAAGATGACCCGCCTGCTTTTCGCCATTGCATAGGCTAGCCTAATTTTAGTGTTGGCGGTTTCGAGCTCGCCTGCGACCGCACGGCAGTATCGCCATAGCGACGTCTCCCCGAGCGGACCGTATGATCGCTACTGCTTGCAGAGACGGATCTGGGGCTACCCAGGCAATTGCCAATTCGCAACCCGCGGACAGTGCGTGGCAAGTGCTTCAGGTACTGACGCCTATTGCGGCATCAACCCGGCCTACGCCTTCGCGCGGCGACCGCGCCTATCGCGATGAATGGTCTCCGTACTAGGGTCTGTTGAGATTCAGTATTCACAGATTGGAATGTCCGTGATTCAAGCTCCGAAAGGAGCTTGGCATGCACCGATTCGTTTTGACGGACGCCCAGTGGGCGAAGATGGAGTCGCTTTGTTTGGGCAAGGCCACGAACCCCGGCCGCACAGGGGGTGACAACCGTTTGTTTCTCGAAGCTGTGCTTTGGATCGCGCGCACGGGCAGCCCATGGAGGGATCTGCCGCCGACGTTCGGCAACTGGAATACGGTGTTCAAGCGCTATTGTGATTGGGTGAAGGCCGGCGTTTTCAAGCGGATTTTCGATGCTGTATCGGATGATCCAGACATGGAGTTTGCGATGGTCCACGCGACAATCGTCAAAGTTCATCGTCAGGGGCAGGGAGCAAAAGGGGGACCAAAAATCAGGCCATCGGCAAATCGAAGGGCGGCTGGACCACCAAAATCCTCGCGCTGACCGACGCGCTTGGGAACTTGGTGCGGTTCATCCTGCTCCCTCGCCATCGCTTTGACACAGTCGGCGTCGCGCCTCTGATCAAAGACATCGAATTCGGCGGCTTGATCGCCGACAAGGCTTTTGATTCCAACTGGATCATCGAAGACCTGAACGCACGCAAGGCCAAGATCGTCATCTCGCAGCATCAAAGGCGCCCAGCCTCTCAACATCGACAAGGACATTTACAAATGGCGCCACCTGATCGAGAATTTCTTCGGCAAGCTGAAGGAATTCAAACGCATAGCGATGCGATGCGACAAGACAGACGGCAGCTTCGAAGCGATGATCTACCTCGCTACCGCCGTCATCCATTCCAGGTGAATCTCAACAGACCTTAGGCTGCGGGATCTGGCGCAGACCAGATGGGAGATGCGCGCATTGAGAGCCCGCCGGTCGGACCGGCGGGCTTGAACTCATCCGACCCTTAGATTTTCCGCAGACGTTTTGCCCCGGGTGCTCATTTCTTCGTAGCTCACCTTGGCGCCCTCATTAAGGTTGCTCAGGCCCGCTTTTTCAACGGCCGAGATGTGCACGAAGACATCCTTGCCGCCGTTGTCAGGTTGAATAAACCCATATCCCTTAGTCGCGTTAAACCACTTTACCGTACCTGTCGCCACTATCCGTTCTCCCGTGAAGTAAGAGCCGCATCCTACAGCGGTAACGCAATCCCCGGCAAGGCAAACCCCGCCGGCGTGAACCGGCGGGCTTGTTTCCTTCAACCCAGGCCCGCCTGATGGAAGTCTTGCGGACCGACTTGCTCGGTCAGGCCGTCATAGTCGCCGATGCCGGACTCCGCATAGTCTTGCTCAGCGTCGGGCCGGCCACCCGCAGCCCATTGCTTGAGTTGTCATACTGGTCGAGCCTGCCACTCGTCGTCGGCTCTGTCAAAAAAGCGATTCCTATCGCTGAGTTCGGCTCCGCGCGGTCTCCAACATTGCCGTTGTGGGGGAATCGGCCGCTTGAACGATCCGGATGATCCGGCACGCAATTCGAGGAATCGATCGAAAGGTCCGCGCGAGATGCACGGACAATCCTGGTGAAATAAAAGATTGCGACCTGACAGTTCTTCTTAACGGAGCGCATGATCATGAAATAATGCCCGTTAATCCGGATGAATCATGATGTCCATGGTATCGTCACTATCCTCGAACGGATCGGGAAACCGATTTTCCTCTACCAGCTTCACACCGCACAGGCAGACGTCGCCGCCGATCACGGCCAGCGCGACCGGCTCAAGGGCTTTCCTATTGCAGGGGCCATCGATGCAAAACCCGCTGCCGATCTCGAAGGTCGCCCCGTGCCGGCCACATCTGAGAAAGGAGCGGTCCGGCGAGAAAAACTTGCCGGAGCCGATGTTGAGCCAGACGCCGTCATGCGGGCAGCGGTTGACATAACCGAGATAGTCGTTGCAGAAGGTCCGCACCACGACAATCGGAAACGGCCGGCTCTCGCCGCTGTCATCGATCCGCGACAGGCTGAAACCCTTAGCGTCACCCGGCTCGATGGCCTCGGCGGGACAGACGGCGAAGACCACGATCTCTTGGCTGGCCATATCGCGGATACTTTCTTTGGTCATGCTATCGTCGCGAATGTATGGATTGCGACCCGGGTCAGCCGAGACACGCCGTGATCATTAGATAGCGGCCGATAGGCATCGCCTGCGCTTTCGCTGACAAAATCATGCCGATGGTACGGCAACAGCTCTGCCGGGCTCCGGCCGGAAGCTCGACCACTCCCGTTCGAAGAACAATGATTTGTTAGGGATCTTTGTGCCTTCCCACCCGCTAAGGTCAAGCTTGAAAAAACCCGAGCCGAAGCCCCAAGAGCTCAATGATCATGTTTCCTGATCCGAGCACCTTGCAGGGCCGGCGTGCCGAAACTTAGAGCCAACGTCCACGATCGTTGAGCTTTCTCATTCTCTTTGCGCGGGTTCCCTTGCGGCCTTGCTGGACCAAGAATGGCAGGAGTCCGAATTTGGCCTGTCCTTGCATGACTGTTGAAGGGCAATCTCGGGGCCCAGCGCCGCCGCCAAGAGTGACGTGGCCTCAATGACCTCGATCATTTTGCCATACGGCAAGATTCTGACTTTCGACATTCGCTCCTCCTTTTGCGCGTAATGAGGGCGCCGGGGCTCTAATAGATGGCTGCGCCCGCGCCTATATTGATGGACGCGTCCTTCATCGTCTCCACAATGAACTCGATCTGGTTGTCGGTGAGATGGGTGTGAAACGGCAGCGCCACGGCACGATCGGCGATCTTTTCCGTGACCAGTAAATCACCATATCGATAGCCAATCTCAAAATAGTGACGCTGCAAATGCATCGGATGGCAATAGGCGGCGGCCTCGACATGCTCAATGCGCAGATCATCGACAATGGCGTCACGGCTGGAGCGCGTGAAGCGCGTTCCAAGATGGACGAGATAGAGGAACCAGTTCACCTCGGTCACATCGGGACCGATATAGGGCGGCTTGATGCCCTCGAATGATTGGATATGTGGATTGTAGAGCTGCTCGATGAGCCGGCGCCGCTCCAGGATTTCATCGAGGCGCTTCAGCTGCGCAAGGCCATGTAAGATCGCTCATGCCGGCCTGGTAAGGCGCTGCGCTACTGACGACGACGGAGGAGCGGTTATCCAGCCGATGCGCGCGATGGCGAAGCAAGCCAACGGCAATGTCGATATCGTCGGTCACCACCATGCCGCCCTCGCCGCAGGTCAGGGCCAGAGGCTGGGCAAAGTCGAACACGGCGATATCGCCAAAGCGGCCGACGAGTTCGCCCTTGTATCTCGATCCGATCGCCTCGGTGGAATCCTCCAGTAGCATCAGCTGATGGCGCTGCGCGATCGCGCGCAGCTCCGACCATGGCGCCGGATTGCCATTGGGAATGCCGGCAACAATCGCCCGTGTGTTGGCCGCGATCCGCTCTTCGACCTTCGCCGGAACCAATGCTCCCGACCAATAGTCGACGTCGGCAAATACGGTGCGCGCGCCCGTGAGACTGATAGCATGCACCGTCTCGCGAAACGAATACGGTGAGGCGATCACATCCTGCCCCGGCCCGATGCCGAGGGCCTTTAGCGCAAGCAGAAGCCCGATGGTGCCGCTCGGGACGGCAACGGCATATTTCCGGCCGAGATAGGCGGCAAAGGCTTTCTCGAAGGTTTCAGTCACCGGCCCGTTCGAGACCCGCGGCGAACACAGCAGCGTTTCCACGGCAGAGAGCTCGGCGAAGGTGACATCCGGATCGGACATCCGAATGAAAGATACGTCCGCGTTGACCGCGTTCGCATCGTGATCCTTTGCGAGAGCAACGCTAGTCATCGTCAAGTACTCCTTGCCGCCAGCACGATGCCAGTCGCGCGCGCTAGATCGGCGGTGATCTGCACACAATGAGCGGAGCCATCGATCAGATGCAGGTCGAATCGTGGAAAACTGCGGAACGGCGGCTCCGTCATGTCGGACGCGTCACAGCGCGTGCAGGCGAGCTGTGGAAAGCGGCGCCGCACCTCGGCGAACGCGCTTGCATCGGCATCAGCTGCCGCAAGCAGCCGTTCGATTTCGATAAGTTCGTCGGTGCCGAGCGCCATCGCGACTCCTATATGATTAGTTCCAAAAGCAACGTTATTGCCAGAACACCCGCTCCGGATCTGTGTTCAATTCGTCGATCGCTGCGGTCAGCCGCTGGTAGATGCTGTAAAACTCCCAGAGCCCCCGCATGTGATCTTTACGAAACAGCTTCCATGTCGCGCTCCTCGAGTCATGATGGATCAGCGCTACTTCAATCAAGCCGCCATCTTTGTCGATATTGCCCGAGCAGCAGGGACTCTCGATGAGATAGCCACTCCGTACCGGTTTCACATTCGGCGAGACATAACGATAGCGTTTGCGCGAGCTCAAGCCACGCTCGATCCGCTTGCGATCGAGCTCGTTCGGATGAGCGATAAGTCCGTTCACTACCTTTCTCATCACCGCGGCGTTCATCGCGAAAGCCCCCTCAAAGCATTGTGATCTCTTCTTCAAGACAACCGACGACCAGCCGCTCACCAAACTCGACAACATAAATCGGCAAGTTCGCTTCGGTTTGCATGCCGACCTTCACGATCTCGCCGATGCCGCCGGCGCCCACCAAGAGCCCGTTAGCCGGCGCATAGGGAAAGGAGCCATCGTTAACGAGGTCGACAGCGGCTTTAACTCGCTGGCCCCATTGATATTTCGGGAGGCGCGGCTCGATCATGACGCGATCTCTTCCGGCAACGGCAGGTAGTCGGGTTCGTCGCGCGCTTCCACCAGATCGAGCTCCTTGCGCTTCATGCCGACGCGGTGGCCGCTTTCAAGAAACTCGACGCCATAGATATAGAATTGCTGCAGGAACGTCCCGATGGAGACGACGTAACCCACCTCGCCTTTCTTGGCCAGGATATCGCCGATCTCCTTGCCGGCATAGGTGCCGTCGTTGCGAATGGTGCGCTTGGCCCGTACCTTTTCGCCAAGGTTGAAGAACGGTGGCCCAGTTAGCTCGACTACATCACTGTCGCGGACGATGTTGCTCATTATCACCTCCTTGCGGACTTGCAGGCCAGACGGCCACGCGCGACCTCCTGCACCATACTGTCCTCATTTTCGGTGAGACGAGCCAACTCAAAAGCCGCAACGCGGGTCACCACTTCCCGGCGGACACGCCAATCGGGATCGCACCGCAGAGCGGCAGGAACTTCGGCGACAGTCGCTGCGCGGCGAGCCACGATCTGGCGGACGCAATAGTTCTGGTCAGACAGCATCGGCACCAATTCCTCACCATCGAGCAGAGTCGCGACCACTATCTTCACCTCGCGATGCGAATCGTTGCGCAGCGTCAGGATATTGCTCTTGAGCAGTCGCCGCGCTGCATTCGCGCGCACGGCTTCTTCGGCGCCATCTAGCAGCGGTAGCAATAGAAAGAGATTGACGTGCTTGGCCGCGATGGCTCGCACCTCGAAATGCGGATGCGCAGTGTAGGCATTGGCGAGCGCGGGACTCCAGTTGAAAAAACGGTCGTTGTGCCCGGGATAATGGTCGTTGACACAGGCATGCATCAGCCGGCAGCCGCCCGTTTTCTTCAGCGACAGATGAGTGCAGGCGCTGCAATTGACCTCATGGCCCTGGCAGTCGCGGGCCTCGTCGATGTCATCCGTCATCGTTGCCCTATCCGCTTCAGCACGTCCAGAAGGAGCCTGACACCGATCTTGTCGGTCGGGTCGAGTTCGAGCAGCTTTTTCGTGGCCACGCGCCCTTCGTCCAGATTGCCGAGGCGCATCTGCAAGTAGGCATAGCCCGTTCAGCGAAAACAGATAGAAGCGCGGCAGGATGCTTTCGTAGCTGCCGAACGCGGCATCGGCCGCTTTGACCTGCCTCCAATCGTACGAGAGTCCGTTTTCAAGCGCGGCCTGGGTGATGTAACGCCTGGCGATCTCCAGCGCCTCCGACAATCGGCCCTTGTAGAAATAGAAACGGTGAAGGCCGATCAGGACGGCGGCGTGGCCCGGTGCCAGCGCCTGCGCTTGGTGCAGGTGCTTTTCTGCGATCGCGTCCAGGTGATAGGAGAGCCCGGCCTGCCACATATGATCCTCGGCTTCGCGCGGCAGGCCTTTGCCGAGAAGCGTGTGCGCGATCAGTGCCCTCGCGCTCCCGGAAAGCGGATTGCCTGCTACGTCCAGGTCCATCGGCAGCTTTCCTCTTCGAATGGGCGGCCTTTGTGGCCTTGCTAGAGCAGCACACCTGCTTCGGGGAAGATCAGGCCGGTCTGCGCAGCGGTATCGGTTGAGACAATCGTCACACCGCCGACCAGCGGCCTGCCCCCGGCATAGAGAGAGTTTAGGTCGTTGCGTTCGCCGACTTGCTCACCGGACTCCGGTGCCCGCGCAACACTGATATCGACCGACAATCCCGAGCAACCGCAGGCCGTAACGGCGAGCCGGAAGCCGGTTTCAGCGGCGCAATGGGCGCGCACCTCAAAACTCATGAATTTTTCCGCAGCCGGCGTCAGCGTGGAATTCACGATCCCTTACTCCCTTATGCCCGCGCCTGATAGCGCGGCAATGAGGGATCGAGCACACAGGTATTGTCGACCGGACAGACCGCCACGCATTGCGGCTCGTCGAAATGGCCGATGCATTCGGTGCATTTCTTAGGCTCAATCACGAACGTCCCGCCCTTCTCCGAGATTGCAACATTCGGGCATTCGAGTTCGCAAGCCGAGCAGCCCGTGCATTGTGAGGCGATGATCTTGAACGGCATCGATATGTCCTTACGCCGCCGAAATCAGCGCGCCCTGCCGAATCGCCGCGTTGCCGCGTTCGACATGCTGGATCTCACCGCTTTGCACCTTGTCGAGATAACGCTTGAACCAGGCGATCGCTGATTTCTCGATGAACTCGTGCGCGTATTGATCAAGCGGCTCGATGCCGGCCTTGATCAGCTCGCTCTTCGGGCACCCGCCGATCTTGGCCACGAACACCGCATGGCAGTCATCGATGGCGCGGATGATGGTCGCAAGGCTGCCCTCCTCAGCATAACCGCCCTGGCAGTAGGGATCGGCGCGACGGTGGCCGACGAATTTGGCGCCCGATGTCGAGAGTTCGTACACCTGGAACTCCTTGGCATGTCCAAAATGCTCGTTGATCAGGCCCGAGCCCTTGGTTGCTACCGCGACCAGGAGATTGATATCACTCGTCTCGCCCGCGAGGTCGGCCAGTTTCTGCTGTGTGGCCGCGACCTTGGCCACGCGCTCCTCCTCAACTTTGGCCTGATAGGCTTTACGCGTCTCGAGGTCGTACTTGACATCCATCGCCATGATCTTCTCCGTGGTGAACTCCGCGCCGCGATCCTCGCCGAGCAGGCCGACAGCATCGGCGCGACACTGCCGGCAATGCCGCATCATGTTCATCTCGCCTTCACAAGCGTCCTGCAGCGCCTTCAATTCCTGCGCCGCTGGGCCGCGCTGACCGTTGAGACCGAACACGGTGCCGTGCTGGGGCGCGGAGATCAGCGGCATGATGTTGTGCAGGAACGCGCCGCGCGACTTGACGGCCTTGTTAACGTCGACCAGGTGCTGGTCGTTGATGCCCGGGATCATGACCGAATTGATCTTGCACAAGATCTCGCGCTCCGCGAGCATCTTAAGGCCTTGCAGCTGTCGATTGATCAGCATCTTTGCGGCTTTGACGCCGGTGTAGCGCCTGTGGCCATAGAAAATCCACGGATAGATCTTGGCACCTATTTCGGGATCGACCATGTTGATGGTGATGGTGACGTGGTCGACGTTCAAGCGGGCGATGGTGTCGACGTGATCGGGCAAGGCCAGCCCGTTGGTCGACAGGCACAGCTTGATGTCCGGCGCGGCTTTGGCTACCAGCTCGAACGTCTTGAATGTTTTTTCCGGATTGGCCAGGGGATCGCCGGGGCCGGCGATGCCAAGCACGGTCATCTGCGGAATAGTGGAAGCAACGGCGAGCACTTTCTTCGCCGCCTGCTCAGGGGTGAGCTTCTCACTTACCACACCCGGGCGCGATTCATTGGCGCAGTCATATTTGCGATTGCAGTAATTGCACTGGATATTGCACGCCGGCGCGACCGCGACATGCATGCGGGCGTAATGGTGATGCGCCTCTTCGCTGTAGCAGGGATGGTTCTTCACCTTTTCCCAGATCGCCTGTGGCAGATCGCCTTGGCGGGCCTGCGATCCGCAGCTCGCCTTGTCCCTGCCGCCAAAGGTGCCGCAGCCCTTATGCCGGGTGTGGGCTTGCTTGATCTCGCCGAGACCAGCGGCGCCGCCAAAAGAGCTTGCCTCATTACATTCCGACACATCCATTTGCCATTCTCTCTGCAGGCGGAAACTTCAATTGAGAGTTAGCAACTCGCGTGCCATTAACGGCGCCTCGGAAATTTCTGTCCGATGTCAGGATGTTAGCGATGCCCTCTCGCACGCGACAGATCTTTCGCGGTTGTTGCAAACGTGACAGAAGGCGCAGTGTCGACACTGGAATCCGATCAGGCGCATATCAACGCGTCAAACGACGCTCGCGTTTTACGCTATCCAAGCTCCGCTGAAGGCAAGATCCCATCAGGCAGAGATCAAGATCTCGACCGCGCGCGGAAGCGCAATCGCGAGCGGCGTCAGGGACTGCTCGGCCAGGAAGCGCAGCTCGTTGCGCGAGAGCGCGTCCGGCTCCACAATTGCGTAATGGTTATTGGCTGAGCGTTTGCTGATCTGCCGCGCATAGGTGCGCAACAGCTGGTCGTTGAACTGACAGCCGATGAAGAGGAAGCTTCGCCCGGTCCTCCGCTCCTTGACGATTTCGGGAATCGGCGTCTGGAGGTCGATCTCGGTCAGCACCTCGACATAATCTGCGTCGGAGACCAGGAAGTTCTCGGCGGGCAGCGCGCCACCGTGCGGTTTGTAGAGGACTGTCGTCCAACTGCCAGCCGCAGCGCGATCGATCTCGTTGCCTTCTGCATCATAGAAGCGATACCAGCGGTTTTCGCCGATGCTTGCGCGGGTGATGCCCTGCACCTCGCCCCATCCCTCGTGCTTGCAAAGCGCAGCACGCATTGCGCCGTCATACCAAGCGTCGACGACGACAGGCAGGGATAGTGAGGCGAGATGATGATGCAGCGGCGTCGGATCGACCGGCGCGGCGAAGGCCTGCGCCATCAATGCCGTCACGGTGGAGCGATGCTTATTGCTCTCGATGTGCTGCGCCGACGCCCAGGGATTGCCCTTGACCCGGCGCGGCAGCGCGACCTTGCTGGCGAAAAAGGCGGCTAGCGCCTCCGGCGTCATCGGGACATCCGGCTTGGAGAACTCGGCGACGCCAGGTCCGAGATAGGGAACAATGCTGCCGGCACGCAGCCTAGCTGCGACGTTAGTGAGAATCGCCTCAGCATCGGCCGCGTTTACAAAATCGATTTGTCGGATCGCCTTCATCGCTCGTCCCCGTTCTCGCCACGCTTCCTGGCATTGATGGTGATCGGCAGCGGCGTGTCGCTCGCCATGTCGGGCAGATCGAGCACCCAGCCATTGGCTATTCTGATCCAACCGCCCCACAGCGTCTCGTGCTCGGACTCCACGATCGGCTCTTCAAGATCCTTTTTCGGCACGTAAATCGATAGGCCCGCCTCCGGAGAGCGGCGGATCATGATTTTCATGAGATCAACTCCGTGAATGGGCCGGATCGCTGATGGGATTGGCGCGCTCCCGCGACATGGCGCGCAAGTGAGCTACGATGTCGGACAGAGTGCGGATGACCAGATCTATTTCTTCGACAGCGGTTTCATGCGACAGCGAAAAGCGCACCGCGCCACGTAGGCTCCTCGCCGGCAGGTTCATGGCGCTCAGCACATGAGATGGCTCCATCGAGCCGGAGCTGCACGCTGATCCGAGCGAAGCGGCAATGCCGGCGCGATTGAGATGGTGGACGATCGCTTCGCCTTCGAGATGCTCGAAGGCGATATTAGCCGTGTTCGGCAGCCGGCAGCTGACATCGCCGAGGACCATGCAGTGGCCGTTCTGTAACATCGCTTGTTCCAGGCGATCGCGCAACGCACCAACGCGAACGCGTTCGGCCTCGAGGCGCTCTGCCGCAAGTTTTGCAGCTTTTCCAAGACCGACGATGCCGGGAACGTTCTCGGTTCCGCCGCGGCGCCGTCGCTCCTGTGCTCCGCCCCAAATCAGCGGCCTGAATTTTGTGCCTTTGCGCAAATAGAGCGCGCCAACTCCCTTGGGTCCGTGCAGCTTGTGCGCGGACATCGACAGCATGTCGATATCACTAACCTTTAGGTCAATCGGCACCCTGCCTATGGCCTGCACCGCATCGGTGTGAAACAGCGCGCCGGACGCGCGCGCCATCCTGGCCAGATCTTCAACCGGGAAAATGTTTCCGGTTTCGTTGTTGGCCCACATGACAGACGCTACCGCCGTGCGTGGTCCAAGCGCCCAGCGAAAAGCCTCGACATCAAGTCTGCCGCGCGAATCCACCGGGATCAGATGGGTCTTGACACCCCTTGTCGCCAACTCTTTGACCAGCGCCAGGATCGCCTGGTGCTCGACGGAGGTGGTGACGATCTCGTCCCGCCCCTCCTGGGTCACAAGCGCGGAGAGAATGGCGGCGTTGTTGGATTCGGTGCCGCCAGATGTGAAGACGATCTCATGATCGTAGGCAGCCCCTAACAAGGCCTTCAGGCTGCGGCGCGCCTGCTTCACGGCGCCCGCGACCTTGTTCCCGAAGGCATGAGCGGAGGAGGCATTGCCAAACTGCTCGGTGAAGAACGGCAACATGGCTTCGACAACGCAGGGATCCGTCCGCGTTGTCGCATTGTTGTCGAGATAAACCGACACAAACGCCTCGTTCAATGCCGCGCTTTGGCGGCGCCGGCGACCGGGATCAGGCGAACGAATTCGCCGAGCCTTTCGACCAGTCGCGTCTGAATACCTTCCAGCGTAAAGCTCGAAAGCTTGCAGAACGCGCAGGCACCGGTCAGCTTGACCATGATTTTGTTGCCGTCGATCTCGACAAGCTGACAGTCGCCGCCGTCGCGCTGCAGATTGGGACGGATCTCCTCGATCACAGCGCGAATGATTTGCGCCCGATCGGTCTCAGTCACCGGCGGTTGCTTCAGTTGTTTGGACTCGACCAGCATGCTTCGAGTTCTCTTGTCATCAGCCGAAGGATTTGCCACAGGAGCAGCTCGACCTTGCGTTCGGATTGTCGAACCTGAAGCCCGAACCCTCCAGCGCCACCACGAAATCGATGGTCGTGCCGGCGAGGTGCTCATGGCTTTTATTGTCGACGAACAACTTGACCCCATCGTGCTCGATCACGGTGTCGTCGGGCTTCGGCTCGTCGGCCAGGCCCATCATGTATTTGAATCCGGCGCAGCCGCCGGCCTCGACCGTAATGCGCAGGCCGCTCGCCGGCTGCGGCGACGTTGAAATCGCGCCCTTGACCGCATTCACTGCGCTATTCGTCAGATTAATCATGGATCACCCTTGATTTGCCTCGGTCGGTTGCCTGCGAATTGGCAAGTCGCATGCCAGCGAGCACGCAGTTGAAAATGCTCGCCTTTTCGAATCGCGCCTGTTGGCCTTGCGACGCTTGTCCGGTTCCTGACAACGGTCTTCCAACGATCGCGGCGCGCTTGCCTGTTTTCTTTATGGATTCCGCCGATAAAGCGTGGCGTACGCGGCGGCAAACAACTTGCATTGCGTGTCGCGCCGGCCGAGGTGTCCGGCGATTGTCTTAGATCGAGGAACGATTTTTCATGACAGCAATTGAGAACACCGCGCTCGGCCGGCTGGAGAAGGAGGGGCGCCTGCTCAACGCCGTATTCAAGGGCGCGACCATCAGGCCGGGCCGGTTCGGCTTTCGCGGCGATATCGCGCTGAAATTCCAGGCCCAGGTCGCGGACGAGAAACGGCCGCCCGACTTTTCGATCGAGCAGGTGCTGACGGTCGCCGAGGAAGGCGAAAACACCATTCCGGTGCTGGCCGGCTACCTGCACTCCTTCGCCTATCTCGCTGACGTCGCCAAGGTTCTTGACGGCGCGCTAAGCCCTGACGGCAGCTACTTCATTTTCTGCAACAACATAGACCTGTTGGCGAAATACCGAACCAAGCTCGGCGATATCACCTTCCACGTGCTGCCGTGCGATCAATCCACCGTCTGGAAGGAAATGATGTACCTGGTCGGCGTCGACAAGAACGATATCAAGAGGCTCGATGCGGGTGGCAGGCTCGATTATCTAATCGACGCGGCCAAGCATGTCGATGCGTCCTTTGACGATGTCTCTTACGAATACGGGCTGAAGAAGATGGAGCCTGTGAAAAACCGCAACGAGAACCGGCCGGTCTGAGCGCTGGCTTCAGCTCTTGCCGGAGGGGTCCTCGTCCTCGAGGAGCCGCACGCCGGTGACGCAGATGTCGCCTTCCAACACCGTCAACGTGATGGGCGTGAGTCCGCTACCCTTGCACGGGCCATCAACGCAGCGGCCGGTGCCGAGCTCGAAGGCCGAGCCGTGCTTGCCGCACATCAGTCGGAGGCCGCTGGGATCGAGGAACTGGTTGCGATCCCAGTCGAGATTGACGCCTTTGTGCGGGCATCTGTTGAGATAGCCAAACACCTGCTTACCCCAGCGCACGACAATAATGGGCCACGGCCTGTGGCTGCCGTCTTCGTCTAGTATTACGAGGTGGAAGCCCATGGCGCGCCGACTTGGAATGTCGTTGAAGCCGCAGATCGCATAGGCGGAATTCGGCGGCATCCGTTGCTCGTTCATGACAAGACCCCTGTCATTGATCACCCTGCGATCAGCCCTGCAAAAATCGCGCAAGTGGCGGATCTCCTCACCTTTTGGGGAACCCGATGCGCGACGTCGACCTCATTTCGATGAGCGAGATATTTGATCTGAGGCCGCGTCGACCGCAGCTCCTTCATGTTGCTGTCCAGGACTGACCATTTTGTCGCATCTTGCAGGCGCGACCGAGGCCGCTTCGATGCCTACTACACGGCCTTGCGCCGGCAGCTTCCGGCGTTGCGTGCTAACCAGGCATTGGCGCGGCTCTGGAATCAGGGCGGCTAGCCAGTATGCGCACCAATATTTGGATCACCCGATGGCGACGCTGATCAAAACCACACTGGACGGACACAAGCTCGAGGTTATTGGGCTTGCCATTTGTCTCGACGACAAGCTCGAAGCAATTGAATTGATCGTGATGCTAGCGCACCCGAATCGGCGCGCCATCCTGGCCGCTGTCCCACAGGCCACCGATATGTCCGGGGCGGCGTGCTGTTGACGCGAGAGGGGCGGACATCGCGTTCGCCTCCCTTCAAGCAAGCCGAAGCGACGACGCTGGCAATCCCGGCGCCAGCAACGAACGTTTCCGCATCGCCGCGATGTGGAAGGCGCGCGCGCGAACAGAGGATCGAGTGATCCTCCCTCCCCCTCCGCGGAGGGTCGGGCGAGGGGCTCATCCGCGAGCGCAGCACATGGAGAGTCCCCTCGCCCGATGCTTGGTGTCGACCTCGCTCCGCTCCATAGGAGAAGTAAACAGAGGCGTCGCTAAGCCGCTTCCGCCGAGGCGGGCGCGTGAGTCTGGCAGTCGGTCGGACAGACCCGGGCGCAGGCGCCGCAGCCGATGCAGGCGCCCTGATCATCCATCACCATAATCTTCTTCTCGATCTCATCGTCGTCATCATCGAGATCGACAAGCTCGCCCTCCTCGTTGATCCCCTTCAACGTCATGACGTTCCGACCGCAGACCTTGAAGCAGCGGCCACAGCCGATGCAGTGGTTTGGATCGATCGAGATCAGGTAATCCGGCGTCCAGTTGCGACCATCGCGCGTTGCAAATGACATGCTGGGATCCCCCTTACGTCTTTTCCAGTGCCTTCAGATCCTCGCGCTTTCGCTCAAGTTCGGCAAAGGCATCGTGCGCCTTCTGAGCCACCGCCATGATCGACGTCCAGTTGGCGGGCAATTCCTCCGAAAGGTCGTGCAGATCCATCTTGGCCTGTGTGGCCTTGGTCGACAGCTTTTTTATCTCTACTTTCAGCGTCTCAAGATCGCTCATGAGCTGCCCCTCAATAGTTCGCCACGTCAGGATATTTCTGGATCATCTTGATGCCGCTTCTGACATATTTGCCACCCTCGGCAGCCAGCTTTGAGAGACTGTCGAAGCCGAATCGATGCACATCGCGCAGCTGCTTGCTTAATACGATCAGCCGGCCGCCGATCAGCACCATGCGGCCAAAGCCTTCATGGTGCATCTTCAGCATCGGCTGGATCATCACACCCGTCGCCTTCTCGATCGAGAGGGCAACTGCATTGAAGAACAGCTCCAGCCGCCAGACCGTATCCGGATCGGGATCGCCGACGATAGGCAACGCGCGCCGCTTCTCCCTGTCGAGTATGTAGGGCTCGAGCAGATCGAGATCGCTCTTGTCTTCCCAGGCGCCATTTATGTCCTGAGCGCGCCAGATCCTGACCAGCTCTTTTACGAACGGCGCATCGAGAGCGACGCTCGTGGCTTGCAGTATTTCTACTGTCTCAGTCATATCACCCTCACTTTTCGAAATCGAACGTGCGCTCCTGTCCCCTTGCCAGTGCCTTGCGCAGCCAGGGAGGTGGCGTACCCTTCAGCACGCGTTGTAGCTTTTCGAGCAGGTCAAGTATGCTCTCGGGCTTGTTCACCTTGATGGGATGTATACCGTTCGCCACCACTCGCGCGGCGGCAGATCCGCCGATGGCAACGACATAGAGGATGGCGCAATCCTTGATGGCCTCGAGCTTGGGCGCAAGCTTGTCCTCGTTGCCGTCTTCCTTGACATCGCCGTCGAACTGGAAGGCTTTCAGAAACACGTGCCCGTCTGGCCAAACATCATAGATGGCAATGTTCTTGGCCCAGCCGAAATGCGCATCAACGCGCCTCAAGTCCTGGGTAGCAAATGCGACCTTCATGCAATCGACCTCTCTGTCGCGTCAATAAAGCTGTGGCGGCCGGACCTGCAGGCTGGCGTTGGTGATCGCCAGGTATCGGGCGTCGGCTGGTGATTTTCCTCGCGGTCGGCGATAATGAGATTGGCGATATCGAAGATCAGATCGCGCGTGCCGCGGTAACCGACGGATAGCTGGTGTCCCGCGCCGATCCGATCGAACATTGGAAATCCCGCGCGATAGAACGGAATGTTTAGCCGTGCGGCGGCTTGGCGACCATGCGAATGGGTGATCAAAAGATCGCATGCGCGCGCCTTCGCGAGTTCCTCCAGATCTTCGAGATCGCCGATCAGCACCTCGTTCGTCTTAACGCGCTCGAGCACTGGCGATTGCGTCGTAGTCACGGCCGCAGTGACCTGCGCGCCCATCTCGTGCAGCATGCTGGAGACATCGAACAACAAATCGGGCTCCGCGCCGATCGCGAGCCTCCGGCCAGCGATGTGGAAATGCGCATCGAGCATGGCATCGGCGAGCTGGCCTCGCTGCCGCCGGTATTTTGATGGTATCGGGCGTTCGCTGATCTCGCTCAGGAACGCGATGAATTGATCGTTGGGGATAAGTCCGCAAAGCCGCTCGAACAGGCGGAACGGCACCCCCGCCTTGGCCTGCATGTTTTCCGCTGCCCGCCGCATCTGCGCACCGATGGCAATGGTCCAGCCGGCCCGGCCCATGCTCACGACTTCGTCGACCCCGATGCCGCCGATGGTCGTCGGTGTGAACTCGTCGGGGATATGACCGTCCAGCGATCCCGCCAGATCAGGCAGGAAGGATGGCTTGAGGCCGAAATCCTCCAAAATGGTCCTGAGTTCGTCGAGATCACCCGGCGTTAGGTGACATCCGGGCAGGACATTCACTTGCGCGGGATCGCGCTCAGTCTCGACCGCCGGCGCCTCCACCAGCACCTCGACCATGCGAGCCACTGTCTTCTCCCAACCGTCTTGGAACGCGTCCTTGAAATCGGGCGTCGAGACATAGACCAGAGGAAACTTGGCGAGCTGCGGATGCCTGTCGCGAAGCAGCTTGATGTAGGCGTTGACATCATCGCCATTCGTTTCGGTCACCCCGGTCGAGCAGATCCCGATGATCTCCGGCTTGGTCCGGTTGTAGATGTTGAGTATAGACTGCTCGACATTTTCATAGCCGCCGAGCACGGTCGTCACCTCGCTCATCGCAGTGGTCTGCAGCGGCACCGCCTCCTTGAAATGCCGCACGAACAGTGTGAGCCCGAAGGATGTGCAGCCCTGCGAACCGTGCAGAATCGGCATCGCCCCACGCAGCCCTAAGAAGGCAAATGCGCCGCCGATCGGCTGGCTCACCTTCAGCGGGTTGACCGCACAGGCCTTCTTCGGCGCGGTGACGATGGCCATGACCACATCCTACTCCGCGGCCTGCAGCAAGGCAGGCGGCGAGGAGACCGGCATGGCCGCCAAGATGTCTTCGATCCGCCTCTTGCAGCAGCCACCGACCGCGTCGGTGTGCTGTCTGACTGCCTCGACGCTGGTGAGGCCACGCGAGCGGATCGCATCCTCGATTGTACCGAAATCGACTGCCTTGCAAAGGCAGATCTTGTTCGCGCGGCGGGTCGTCTCGGCAAGTGCGTGATCGAGAGCGATTTCGGCGGCGTGCGGGTCCGTCGGCGCAATGGCCTTGAGGTGCCGAATATTGCCTTTATCGTCCCACGGCGCCGTGCGGCGCAACTGCTCCCACATCGGGTTGAACAGTGCTTTGTCGATCTCCTCGACCAGCTTCACCATCCCGAGGTAGCCCATGTAGGCGTGGTAGCGCTCCTGGTTGATGTCGAGCCAGGGCATCGCCGCCTTGAGCGCGACGAATTGCGACTTGCCGCCCGAGAGCATGATGTCCGCTTTCGCGTCCTTCAGCATCCTATATATTTCGCGCGGCATCATGTCCTCGATCATGTGGGCGTGCTCGCCCATCAGCTCCTTGATCCGCTCCTTGTCCTCCTTGGTGGATTTCTTGACGCTGGTGCCGATCATGTCGAGTCCGGCCTCCTGCAGGGCCGCCACCACGGACCAGGATTTGACGCCGCCGGTGATCAGCAACGCCCTCTTGCCCGCAAAGCGAGGCTTATAGGGTTCGATCGCGGCCCAGGCCCGCGCCTCCTCGCGCGCGATCACCGCCTCGGTGCGCTCGATCAGATCTTCCGGCGCCCCGCGCTCGACTAAAAGTCGCGCAATCTCGCGCAGTGAATCGCTAGAGTCCTGGATGCCGTAGAACGAGCCTTCGAAGAACGGAATGCCGTAACGCTTCTCCATCTTGCGCGCGACATTGATCATCGCCTTCGAACATACCATCATGGCGGCGCGCGCCCGGTGCGACGAGGCGACTTCGCGATATTTGCCATCGCCCGAGATGCAGGAGAGGATGCGGATACCGAGCTCGTCGAAAAGCGGCTTGATCTGCCAAAGCTCGCCCGACAGGTTGTATTCACCGATCAGGTTGATATCGTAGGGCGTGGTGTGGTCTGGCTCTTCGGTGCCGATGACGTGCTCAAGCAAGGCCTCCCCGGCAAGCTTGCAGCCGAGGCTTTTTGGACCTACGAAGCCGGGCGAATTGACCGGAATCACCGGCTTGCCGAATTTCCGAGAAGCAGCCTTGCAGACCGCGTTGATATCGTCGCCGATCATGGCCGGAACGCAGGTCTGATAGACAAAGATCGCCGCCGGATTGTACTTTTCTAAGATCTCCCTGATTGCCTTGTAAAGTCGCTTCTCACCGCCAAACACGATGTCGGTTTCGCTCATGTCGGTCGTCAAGCCCGTGCGCCAGATGCTGGGACCAGATGAAGCTGCACCGCGGTTGTCCCAGGAATTACCCTCACAGGCGATCGGCCCGTGCACCAGATGGGCGACGTCGGTAAACGGTTGCAGCGCGATCTTTGCACCGTCGAAGGCGCAGCCGCCCGCGGCGCTTCCCGGCTGCAGCTGCTTGGTGCAGCCCTTCTTGCGCTCGGCCTCCGACTTGTTGGCGTTCTTGGCGCAGCCCGGCTCGTTAAAGATATTCTGAATGGTGGCTGAAAGCGAACCCATCTCTCTCCCCTTAACCGAGGTTTTCGTGCGCAGCCCTTCGGTCGCCGGGCCCATCGCCGGGCGAGGCTTTCGTCCGCCGGCGATGGCGCATGTCGTCGTCATTAACGAATGATATCGAAGCTGTAGTCAGTCTTGCCGGCAATGTTGGTGTTCTTGTCGATTTCCTCGAAGATCTTATCGAGAATCTTCACCAGCACGTTCATGCCGCCCTGATAGCCCCACACTGGATAGCGGTGATGGTGATGCCGATCAAAAATCGGGAAGCCGATTCGGATCAGCGGAGTGCCAGTGTCGCGCTCCAGATACTTGCCATAAGTGTTACCGATCAGGAAATCGACGGGCTCGGTGAACAGCAACGAGCGCATGTGCCAGAGGTCTCGCCCCCGATAGGCGTGGCAGTTCTGCCCAAACGACGAGCCCGCAAACAGCGCCCGGATTTTCTCCTCCCAGGCCTTGTTGCCGTTGGTGGCGAGCACATGGATCGGTTCGGCGCCAAGTTCTAGCAGGAAGGCAGCTAGCCCATAGCAGAGATCTGGATCGCCATAGATCGCGAATTTCTTGCCATGGATATGCGCGTTGGAGTCAGCCATCGCATCGACCAGGCGGCCGCGCTCTCGCGTCAGTTCCTCTGGGATATCTTTGCCGCTGATGCGCGACAACGCCATCAGGAACTCATCCGTTGCGGACACGCCCACCGGATAGTTGAAAGCCACGACCTCATGGCCATGATCGGAAATGAACGGGAGCGTCTTTTCCGTGCACCACTGCTGCATTGAGATTGTCGCCTTGGCGTGAACCGCGTTCGCGGCGTCTTCCAGCGTAGTGCCGCCGTCATACATCCGGAATTCGCCGTCAGTCGGCGTATCGAACACATCGGAGTTGTCCGCGAGGATGGTGTACTGGATGCCCATCAGTTCGAAGATGCGCTTAATCTCGCGGAGATTACCGACGGTGTACCCGTCAAAGCCGCCGATGAAGTTGATCTTCTCGTTGGGGGCGCGCTCGAGTTTCGGCGCTGTTCCAGCCTTGCCGTCCCAGAAATGCTCCAGTATGCCCTTAAGCGCATTGTCGTAACCGGTGACGTGGCTACCCACAAAGGCTGGCGTGTGCGCGAAAGGCACATCGAACTCCGCCGGAACCGAGCCTTTCTCCTTGGACGTTTTGATAAAGGCGTTGAGGTCGTCACCGATGACCTCAGCCATGCAGGTGGTGGAGACCGCGATCATCCGGGGCTTGTACATGTTGTAGCTGTTGGCGAGCCCATCGATCATGTTGTTCAAACCGCCGAATACCGCAGCATCTTCCGTCATCGACGAGGAGACACAGGAGCTCGGCTCCTTGAAGTGCCGCGACAGATGGCTGCGATAATAGGCCACGCAGCCCTGCGAGCCGTGTACGAAGGGCAGCGTGCCTTCGAAGCCAACGGAGGCGAACACCGCGCCGAGCGGCTGGCAGGCCTTGGCAGGGTTCACCGTCAGCGCTTCCCGCGCAAAGTTTTTTTCACGATATTCGGGCGTCTTAGTCCATTCGCGGATGCGTTCGACCTCCGCGGGATCGCGGGGGTTTTCGAACATCTTCTTCTTGTTGGCCAGCATCTGCTGGTATTCCGGACCGCGGAACAGCTCGAAGTGATCGAGCACGTGTTCTGCATTCTGCGCCATGGTGTCCCTTTCGAATAATCGTGATCAATGTTGCTTCGGCCTCACGCCGAGAGTCTGACAGGCAGGTTATTCCGCAGCCAGAAGCTTCGGCTTGGCGACGTCCTTCCAGGGCGCCTTGGTCTTCCTCCAGATCGGTGAGTTGATGGCTATGTCCATGTCGCGCGCGAAGATCGCAAACCCGTCATAGCCGTGATACGGACCCGAATAGTCCCAGGAGTGCATCTGCCGGAACGGCACACCCATCTTCTGGAACACATATTTTTCCTTGATGCCGGAGCCGACAAGGTCGGGCTGCATCTTCTCGACGAAATGCTCGAACTCGTATCCGGTGACGTCGTCATAGATCAGCGTTCCGTCTTTCACATAATGCTGGGCGGTGCGCTGATAGTCGTCATTGTGCCCGAATTCGTAACCGGTGCCGACGACCTCCATTCCGAGGTCCTCATAAGCGCCGATCACATGGCGCGGACGAAGACCACCGACGAACAGCATCACGGTCTTGCCTTCCAGGCGCGGGCGATATTTTGCGATCACTGCGTCCACCAGTGGCTGATATTTCGCAATCACCCGCTCGGCGCCCTCTTTGATTTTGTCATCGAAATAGTTGGCGATCTTGCGCAGCGACTCCGCGATCTTTGAGGGCCCGAAGAAGTTATATTCGCACCACGGAATTCCGAACTTCTCCTCCATGTGGCGCGAGATGTAGTTCATCGACCGATAGCAGTGCAGCACATTGAGCTTCGCCTTCGGCGTTGCCTCGAGCTCGGCCAGCGACCCGTCGCCGGACCACTGCGCGATCACGCGCAGGCCCATTTCTTCAAGTAAGATGCGGGACGACCAGGTGTCACCGCCGATGTTATAGTCGCCGATGATCGCGACGTCGTAGGGCGTCGACTCAAACTTTGACTTGCTCTCGGGCGCGACCTTCTCGAACACCCAATCCCGCACAGCGTCGTTCGCGATGTGATGCCCTAGCGACTGCGACACACCACGAAAACCCTCGCAGCGAACCGGCACGATGGTCTTGCCGCCATACTCCTTCGACTTCACCCTGGACACCGCCTCGATATCATCGCCGATCAGGCCGATCGGGCATTCCGACTGGATGGTGATGCCGTTGTTGAGCGGGAACAGCTCCTGGATCTCGTCGATGATCTTGGAGAGCTTCTTGTCGCCGCCGAACACGATATCCTTTTCCTGGAAATCGGAAGTGAACTGCAACGTCACGAAAGTATCGATGCCCGTCGTGCCGACGTAATAGTTGCGCCGCGATCCCCACGAGTACTGGCCACAGCCAACCGGACCGTGGCTGATGTGGATCATGTCCTTGATCGGCCCCCAGACCACGCCCTTCGAACCCGCGTAAGCGCAGCCGCGGATCGTCATCACGCCCGGGATGGATTTGAGGTTGGACTTGACGCCACAATCGGACTTGCCGTCCTCGTGCACGTTGAGGTGCTTGGCGCGCCTTTTCGCGGTCTTCTCGGGATAAACCTTGAGCACTTCCTCGATAATCTTTTTATTGCGGGCCTTGATTTCTGCGACACTCCTCGTCGTGACGAGACTCATGCTGATATCCTTCGAAGGTTTCCTGTTTCGAGACGGCTCGGCCATGCGTTTTGCAACGAGCATGCCAGCAGGGCCTGAACGCAAAACTCATCGCGTTTAGAAGTAGATAGTGCGTTCGCACGGCGAGCTGGACTGTTGTTGCAAACCCGACATCGAAGGGACCTAGAGACGTTTGGTTTGTTCCTGTTTCAAACAAAACAACGGTGGCTAGGTGGCTTTGCACCTCCGAAGCCGCCGAAGGGTGCGGTACGCGGCGGGCCTGCTGGCGCAAGCAGCATGTAACCGGGCGAATTTAATGCAGGGCTGCGCCATCCAGGTCCGGCCCGCCACCACCATCCATCGCGAGAAGGCCGATCGGTGCTCACCTTCATCGGCGACGGTGCACATTGTGCGTGCCTCGTCGCCATCCTGATCCTAATGCTATGGGCCAGCCAGCCCACCGCGATGGTCACAGCCGAACCCCCAAGCTGCTGGTCGAGGAGCTCAGCTTGCGCCACGCCGGCCTTCTGCAATTCCTTATGCAAAGTGGTGACAGCGGAGACCGAATCGAACACGGCGTCGACGGGCGATCTTGCGCTGCCCTGACGGCTCTTCGCCGGGCCGGTGCGACCCCTTCTGGGATCGCAACCTCACGCACGGGGCTGCCGAGCTTCTCGTAGGTCTTGAGATTTCCTGATCAATTTCATCGATCGAAGACAGTTTCTTCGGCAGCCGCGTCGGACTTAATAAACGTCTCGAACCGTATCGATACTGGTCGACGTCGATCCGCTGGACTGGTCGGGACCTTCTCTTGTACATGCAACCCGGAGCTCGAGGGAGCACAGTCCCGGTTTCCGATGAGGGCTACTGTGTGCCGGCTCTGCCGCATACCCTCCCCTTATCCTACCCGCCGCTCCGGGCCGGCGACCACGCCAATCAAGCAGCCGGATCAGAAAGTCCGAAGTCTCGATCTTGTCCCGCGTCGCAAGGCCCACTCACCGGCCGCGCCTCTATGCAGGCACGCAGGTATCGGATATCGGACAGACGGCAGCGCATTGCGGCGTGTCGAAATGCTCATCGCATTCCGTGCACTGCTTCGGATCGATCATGTACGTGTCGTTCTTGAGCGTGATTGCAGCATTGGGACATTCGAACTCACATGCGCCACAGACGCTGCACTGGGAGGCCATAATCTTGTAAGCCATCACTGTGATTCCTTGAGGAGGCGAGCCGGACGTCTTCCTCCCTTTCAAGGCGCGTGCCAAAACTTCGGAACTTGATTTATCTCGGAATTTTTCCTTTGCGTTGTCGTGGGCGCGGCGACATGTCGTAACTCCGACACTCCGCAGCTCAGCGTGAAGCGCCTCCGCTTTTCGGAAGAGTAGGCCATCGGATTTTGAGGAGCAGAGCTGGGCGTTTCGGTCGCCAATCGGTGCCGAAAGCGCAGCAAGAACCCGCTTTCTACAACCAGCCAGACCAAGCGCTGATGAAGAGGTCTGACGAGTGGTCATAACGTGCTTCTCTGAGAACACATGGATTCCAATTTGAGATTGGACCTCAGGCTGGGGAGAGGACTTCTCCCTTCAGGCTTCATACTCGGCACACGAAAAAAGGGCCGCTTGAATGAACAAGCGGCCCAAGTCTAGGGAGGAAACGCCCAAGGAGGGCAGCGATAGCGCACGGCGCTACCGCTACGCACCAATATGCATTGGCAGTGCACAATGCAAGAGGTTGACGTGCGGATCGACGTCGGAGCACGTCTCTTACCCAGCTTTGTTCACAACCATTCGAACAATTTACGGAGCAAATTCGGGCCGGGAGCCCGCATTGACCAAGCACTTGGTGTTGCTGTTGGGCAAACCAATTTCGTTAATCGCGAAACGGCGCGAGTGAGCGCTGATTGAAAAACTACAAAAACTTATGCGTATCCACCGTCACCTTACCAGTGGCATCTCTCAAGAGATAAATTGCGCGCTTGACTGAAAAAACAGAAGTCCGGCCGACCGATGAGAGTGAACAGCGCTCTTGTAAGCCGAGAGTTAAGCATATTTTATTCGGGATCTTAGAGGGGCTTGAATCGTACGTAACGTTAGGCTGTACGACCTTCCTAGCAAAATCGGCGCCCGCCGATGGCGCCACAGTGTGTTTGGGAAGAAGCAAGCGCCCGCAACCTGAGATGTCCCGATGCCCCCATTCCTCATTCTGCTTCCAGTCTACTTTGCTTGCGTCGCGGTGTGTTGCGCCGCGCTCGTAGGGCGTTCTAATAGGCGGCGTGAGCGCTGTCGTCCGCACGCGCCTTACGTTCAGACAAGTTCCTGTTCCGAAGAACGCCCCATTCAATTACCAGCGGCGGGCATTCTATGAACCTTGGGAATAGAGTTGGTGTTTCCATTGAGGAGAGTTACCAGCGGGGCCCTCTAGGGCCCCTCTATGCTTTGAACTACCGAATTGGCGCCGTGTTCGATATCCGTAACCACAACGACGATACGGCGCTCAGCCAATGCCGGGCGGTAGCTGCTCTGCGCTGTCCGATCTTCCTTGTCTGGCGCACAACGATTAGCATCAGTTGCGGCATGCTGTTTGCCTTCTCGTCCCGTGGCCCGCGAACCACGGCCGGATGGCATCAACGCTCTGTTTGCTCCGAACCAGTTCGATCGCCGCAGTCTTGTGCCCTCACCTGGTCGAGCGATTTCGCGATTTGGGCGAGATTGCTACACCTTGTTGCCACTCGTTCGGCGTTCGTCCGTCGCGGGCAACGCAAATACTAGAATCAGAAGCGACTTGCGAAGAAACGTCAGCGCAGCCGTTGAGCTTGCCCTGACTTCTATCGATTCCCGTGAATTCGTTTGATTGCAGGGTAAACCGATTCAAGTCCGTTACCAGGGCGGTCTCGAGATCGGTTGGATCGATCTGCTTCTTGAGGTTGGCCGTAAGCTTCTCGCGATCGAGTTCACCTTCCCACCAGGCGACGACCACGCAGGCGACGCCATTTCCGCAGAGATTAGTGAGCGCGCGGCATTCGCTCATAAACTTGTCGATGCCGAGCACGATCGCCATGCCCGGCACCAGCCGCGGATCGACTACGGCAAGCGTCGCCGCCAGCGTAACGAAGCCCGCGCCGGTGATGCCGGAGGCGCCCTTTGAGGTCAGCATGGCAACGAACAGGATGGTCAGTTGCTGGCCAAAGGAAATATTGACGCCGAGCGCCTGCGCAATGAACAGCGTCGCCAGCGTCATGTAGATGTTGGTGCCGTCGAGGTTGAACGAATATCCCGTCGGCACGACGAGCCCGACCACAGATTTGGAGCAACCGAGACGCTCAAGCTTCTCCATCAGGGACGGCAGCGCGCTTTCCGAGGAGGAGGTCCCGAGCACGATCAGCAGTTCATCCTTGATATAGGCCAGGAACTTGAAGATCGAGAAGCCGGCTATCCGTGCGATAATGCCGAGCACGACGAACACGAACAGCGCTGCCGTGACATAGAACGTCGCGATCAGCCCGATCAGGTTGAGGATCGCACCGGAGCCGAATTTTCCGATGGTGTAGGCCATGGCGCCGAACGCGCCGATCGGCGCCGCGTGCATCACAATCGAGATCACGCCGAACACGCCATGCGCGGCGTCGTCGATGAAAGAGCGGATGGTTTGACCGCGCTCGCCAAGGCCCATTAGCGCGAAGCCGAACAGGATTGAGAACAACAGCACCTGCAGGATCTCGCCCTGCGCGAACGCGCCGACCACGGTGTCGGGAATGATATGCAGGATGAAGTCGACGGTCTTCTGCGCCTCCGCCTGCTTCGCGTAGTTGGCCACTGCTTGTGCGTTCGCCGCGGCGCTGCCAAATCCTGCGCCGGGCCGCACCAGATTGCCGACGATGAGGCCGATCACCAGAGTGAAAGTGGATACAATCTCGAAATAAACCAGCGCCTTAATGCCGATGCGTCCGACCTTTTTGGCGTCCTGGATGTGCGCTATGCCCGAAACCACCGTGCAGAAGATGATCGGCGCAATCACCATCTTGATCAGCTTGATGAAGCCATCGCCGAGCGCCTTGATCCAGTCATTGGTAGCTAGATTTGGCCAGAGCCAGCCAACGAGGGCACCGAGCATGATCGCGATCAGCACCTGAACGTAGAGGATGCGGTACCACGGTTTAGATGCGGCGGGCGCAGTCGGCGCCTTCTCCATCGCAATCGTTGCCGCCATGACGTTTACTCCCTCTTGTTTTTTTTCATGCATTGCCGCTTAGGCGTTGCGCAGCCTATGCGGTGATATGGACCTTCCAAATCTCGCGCTATTGCGCCTTTCACGGCGATGGGCCGATGCAAACAACCCTTCAGTCCATATTACCTTTCACGCCGCAGCGAAGCCGTCGACCGAACCCATTCACCATCGACGCGACCGCGGTGTAGTTTTGATCAGGATTGCATGCTACAACCTGACGCTACGTGAGGTTCAAGGCATTTCAATAGTCCGCTTAACGATATTCTATTCTTGCCCGTCCTCGGCTCTGCGCCATCATACCGATCGCGCCACAATTCGAACTTAGGTTGATCTGCATGAAGATGACACGACGTCAATTTCTTGACGGGAGTTTTGCGCGGCATTGATCTGCTACCCTGATTGATCTCGGCTGGTGGGATTATGGAAACAGCCGTCCGCAAAGAGGGCTGGAGGATAGCGCCTGGATACGATCCAGTCGTTCGTCTGCCTCGGCCTGCTCCCGGAAATTGGGCTCGGCTGCTCGGCCAAACCGGCAAGCTCCGGATCGACTTCCGAATGAGATCTTTGTTCCGGCGAACTATTTCCGAAGCGCCAAATGAGTAACGCAAGCGGCGTGGATGCGGCGGCATTGAGCTCGGCGTCGCTCAACTGGTCCACCAAACCGAGCACGTGATGCCAGACATACCAGTCGACAAAAAGGAAACGACCCCGCTATGTCTGAGCTTGATCGACCCTAACCACGGCGCCCAGCATCGCCGCGGTCGCGGCAAACACTGAACGCGTACAAACCCCGTTGTCCCAAGCCGGCCTAGTCTCTATTCAGGATCACCGGGTGGACCCAATGTGCGACGCTCCCCACGAATACTCCACTCTCACTCTGCTGCTGGCGGTCTGCGTGTCCTCCGCGGTCCGGCACCTCCACATGTCCGCGACCGCCGTCGGCGTGACGCTCGGGATGTATGGTCTCGCGGCTACGCGGGTGATGCAGCGGCTCGCCTTCGGCATCGTGATCGACTCGGGCCAGTGACGGGATTCATCTCTCCAGCCGTGATGGCGCTGACCACCATCGTGCCGACGCCGCTCCTCGCGGGGGCCTCAGCTTCTTCCTGCTCAGCGCGGGCGGGATCCGATGGGTGATCTCGCGACGACGCTGCGGCAATCGGTGACGCCGCCTGCTCGGCCGCATCTTCGCGATCACTGATGAGCTATGGCGGCCGCCAGCTCGGCTCCGCGTTAGGAGCCATCGACGGCGGGCTGATGGGACGGAGACTTGCCTCTATCTGGCGGGCCGCGATCTTCGCCGCGCAGGCGCTGCTCATCCTGCTGTCGCCCGCGGTCTCACTGGCGCGGCAGCCGACATGGTGGGCGCGCCTGCCTGTTGTTGGTGGGCTCGCCCGCCAAACCTCATCGTTATTACGAGCCAACGGTCGCAATGACGGGCTGAGTGCGACGCATTATAGGAAACAGCTCACTACGGCCGCATGAACATAAAATCGGTGGCGGGGTCGCAATTGTCGGCCACAAAGCGCAGCTCCGACTGAACGTCAGCAACGGGCCGGCTCTCGAGATATTTTGTGACCAGCAGACCGAGCAGCGCTCGACAAACGCTGTCAGTCGCGTGGCCGGCGCCTGTACCATCCGCAATAGCGGCAGAGAAATGGCGTGCTGCGATTTCAGTTGCTGACATTCCGTGGCTCCAAATGACCAGATCACCCATTATAATCAGAAAAACCTGCAGCGCCATTGATCTTGGTCAACATGGATGGCGCCGTTCGTCCGTCGTGGTACTGAAGGCGGTCTGCTGCTGGCCATTTGCGCCCTACACGCGACGGCCACCGTCACATCTTTGGAGATATTTGAATGCAGGGAGAGACCTTCCTTTGGCTGGTCCGGCATGCGGTTGTCGACTGCCCTGGAGGCACGATTCACACTTCCGATGCTCCGGCCGATCTTGGTGATCGGACGCATTTGGAAGCCGTGCGTAGGTGCTTGCCGCAGAACGCCCTCAGCTATGCTAGTCCGTCTCAACGAACTCTCGATACAGCGCGTGCCCTCCGGTTTGATCCGATCTCGGTGCCTGAGTTCATGGAGCAGAATTTCGGAGATTGGACCGGCCGACGTCACGACGATCTCGCCGCTTGCGGAGGAGAAAGCTACACGCAGTTCTGGAAGGATGCCGCTCGCTCAAGGCCACCCGGCGGCGAAAGCTTCGAAGATCAAATTGCCAGGGTTCGGCACGGGCTTCGCAAAATAGCTCCCGGTCTGGCAACGCTCGTCGTTCATTCTGGCACCATTCGCGCTGCACTCTGCACCGCGCTCGACATCGCGCCGCAAGCAGCCTTGCGCTTCGTTATCCATCCGCTGTCCATTACGCGAATTGATCGGCTGCGGGACGATTGGCGGGTTGTGTCGGTAAATCAGAATGTCACCTTATGAGCGGTTCGGAACCTGGGCCTGCGCGAAGGTCGTCATGCCGTTGTGCAGGGCGCATGCAAGCCGCAGGATCGGCAATGCGAGCGCGGCGCCCGATCCCTCGCCGAGCCGAAGATCCAGATTGAATAGTGGCTGAACATCTAAGGCCTGAAGAACCAGGCGGTGGCCTTGCTCTGCCGATTGATGAGAGGACAAAAGAAATCGCTGACATGAAGGATTGAGACGTACCGCTGCTAATGCCGCGACGGAAACGATGAAGCCGTCGATCAGAACCGGAAGGCGACGCTGTGCGCCGGCTATGATCGCGCCACTGATCGCCGCAATTTCCAGACCGCCGACCGCGCACAAGATCCGCTCGGGAGCAGTACCTGGTGTTGTAAGCCCGTGACGAGCCAACGCAACCTCTATCAGCTGCGCCTTACGTGCGCGACTGGCTGTATCCAAGCCCGTTCCGCTGCCGGCCACCTGCTCGGCCCTCACGCCAAGCAGGGCCGCGGCGATTGCTGCCGAAGTCGTGGTATTGCCGATGCCCATGTCGCCAAGGATCAGAAGATCGGGTTGCGTCGTTGCAGCCCGCACAACTGCGCGCTTGCCGCAGTCAAAAGCCAAGGCCAGCTCCGCGGGCTCAAGTGCCGCTTCCTCGCTAAAGTCGCGGCTACTCCGCCGCGGCTTATCGATCACGACACCCTCAATCGGAACTTCCGCGAGCGTGCCAGCATCGACGATCTCGAGACTCAAGCCTAGCTCGCGTGCCAGAACGGAAATTGCGGCGCCACCCGACGCGAAGTTGGACATCATCGCGATCGTGACTTCCTGCGGATACGCCGATACGCCCTGAGCGACGATCCCGTGATCGCCGGCGAAGACGATGATCGGCACGCGTTGAGCCCGCGGCTGCTCCGTTTGTTGCAGACCGGCGAGTTCGATCGCGAGATGCTCGAGCCGGCCGAGCGCGCCGTCCGGTTTGGTAAGTTCAGCTTGGCGGGCCAGCGCTGCATCGCGATGGATGGCCGAAACGTCGGGGCACTCCTGGTAGACCCACTCCGGTAGCATGATGTCCTGCCGTTAGATGTTAACGCTAGCGAGCGAGCCCGTTCGCGGGTAGCCGCTTGAGAATGTAGCTGTCCATGATCCAGCCATGCCTTCCGCGCGCTTGCTGTCGCGCGGCGACGATGCTTGGACCCACTTCGGCGAGCGCACCTGACATCGTGATCTCCTCACGCATGCCAAGATAGGCGCCCCACCAGATGTGCAGCCCTGCCGGATCGAGCGACTGAAACGCCGCGCCGCCATCTAGCATCACGACCACCGTGTTCGTGCCGTGGGGCCAGCCACCTTCGCGCAGCCGCCGTGCCGTTGTCACCAGGAAAGGCTCGCCTATGTCGTTCAGCGGCAGCGAATGTGCCGCGCAAAGCGCCTGGATTGACGTGATACCGGGGACCACTTCGATGGCTGGCGACGGATCGAGCCTTCGCGCGATCCGCAGGCTCGAGTCGTATAGCGAAGGATCTCCCCAGATCAGCAGGGCAACTCGCCCCTCACTCCCGAGATGCTGCGCAATTTCCTGCGACCAGGTCGCCGCTAGGGCATCGTGCCATTCGTCCACTCCTTTGCGGTAATCTCCTTGGCGGGCGTCACGCACGGGTATGACGAACTCGGCGATCCGCGTCCGGTCGTTCGAAAGCACCTGGGCGCAAATCGTCCACCGCAATTCAGCGAGATCAGATTTCACGTCCCCCTTGCGCGGGATGAGGACGAGGTCGGCGGCGTTGATCGCGCGCACCGCGGCAAGCGTTAGCTGCTCGGGATCGCCGCAACCGATTCCTATCAGGGAGAGCGTCAGCATAAGTTATGCGGAGGGCGGCCGCTGCCTGCGACCACCTTCACTTAACCTTACGTGGCGTTGTGCAGGCGGTAGGTGACGAAACCGTCCGCTGTCACGCCACGCAGCGATTTCGCCAGTGCGAGCACGGTCAGATCAGCCAGCGGCTCGATGACCACGACGGCCGCGTAGGAAGCGGCGAAAGATGCGATGGAAGTGAGGTTCTCGGCGGCAAAGCCAGCACCATACAGCGCCCAGAAAGCGACCCACGTCACGATGCCGGATTGATAGGCGGCCGAAAGCGCCAGTGCTTGGCGATACTGCAGGTCTACATAGGCGGTGTTGCAGGGAATAATCCGCCCGGCCAGCGCCCAGATCGCAATCAGCGGCACCAGCAACGTGGTCACATTCATGCCGTATTGCGGCAGGTCGGCCGGTGCGAAGAATAGCCCCTGAAGCAGAAGACCAAGGGCCAGCCCGAACGCGGCCGGCGCTGCACCGAACAAGAGGAACAGCGTCGAGCCGAGAATGAAATGTACCTCAGAGACCCCGACCCGGAAATGCGGCAGGAGTTCGAAGAATGAGAAGACCAGGACCGTTGTTGCGACGATGCGCACCGCTAGTGAAGCGATTCCCTGCTCGCGCACGGTCTCTGCCGCAAGCTTCAAAGTGCAGCCACCGGCGACGGCACCTGTCGCGTAGCCCAGCACGAGCTTGGCGCCCGTAACGATACTTGGTTCGATATGCATATCTACGTCCCTTCTGCCGTCCCACCCGACGGCGTTGGTGTTAAAAGCTGCAGGGTAGGTCTCCTGGCTCGCGGTTCGAAACGGGTCTCCTTCCATCCCCAGCCTGACGGCCAGTGGCGGACCGGAGCCCTCATCGCTAACAGGCGCGGGGACGGCCGGGTCTTCAGGCGCCGCAACTAGGTCCGCCCTTCGCCATTCCTGATTATGCTCCGGCTTCGAGTACCATGCCTGTACTGTGTGCGCCTTTCGACGAGGACGCGTCAAGGGGCACGCGAGATCGGACGACGGCATCATCAACACGGAGTCTCTCCCGCCAGCGCGCCGAAAAGAATGAGCGCTGGCGTCGTTGCGGCGCCACTTTCCGCGAGCTGCTCTGCGAGCTTCGCAATCGTCATACGGACAAGCCGCTCTTCGGCGCCGCCGAGAGACTCGGCAATCACCGACGGCGTATCGGGGCCCATGCCGTGCTCGATCAGCCTTGCCACGAGCGCCGGAAATGTCCGTTTGCCCATGTAGACCACGGTTGTCGCTTCCTGATCGGCCAGGGCCGCCCAATTGAGATTTGCGGGCAATTGGCCAGTGACGTCAGCGCCGGTCACGAACTGGACGCGGCGCGAGGTATGCCGGCGGGTCAGTGGAATGCCGAAGCGCGCCGCCGCAGCGCAGGCTGAGGTAACGCCCGGAATGATCTCGTAGGTGACGCCCGCCGCGCGCAGCACCTCGATCTCCTCTTCAAGCCGACCGAAGATGCCGGCGTCTCCCGATTTCAAGCGAACGACTCGGGCACCTGCGGCGGCGTAGTCGATGAGCAGCCGGTTGACGTGTTCCTGTTTGGCCGAGGGCCGGCCCGCACGTTTGCCAACCGCCACCAGATTGGCGCCGGGGCGGGCGTGATCGAGGATCGCGCCCGAGGCAAGGTCGTCATAGAGCACGACATCGGCGGCGCGCAGACGCGCGGCCGCCTTGAGCGTCAGGAGCTCGGGATCGCCTGGACCAGCCGAGACAATGGAAACAAAGCCGCTCACCTGTCCTCCGCAATGAGGTGGAAGAACGTGCCAGTAGTGTACCCGCGCCGCGAGCCGGTCTCCGCAACGACCGCGCCGGTCGCGTCACGCACGATAGCCAGGGGTTTATCGGGCTGAGAGACAATCGTGGAGTAATGGAATTCATGGCCACGCAGACGCGCGCCGGCCTGATGTCCAGGCATTGAGACTGTAAGCTCAGCAAGTCGGTAGCCCAGATGCATGCGACGTTGAGCAAAACTCGTTTCCAGGCCGAGTAATCCCATCATCTCGTGACGCACGTCGTTGGCGTCGATCAAGGCGGAGCCCAGCACCATATAGCCCCCGCATTCGCCATGCACCGGACGTGTCTCCGCAAAGCATGTTAGGGCGCGGCGAAATCGGCGATTTGTCGCGAGTTTGCCAGCGTGCAATTCCGGATAGCCGCCGGGCAGCCAGCAGACGTCGGCACTGTCATCAGGGCCTTCATCGGCGAGCGGCGAGAAGGTCACGATCTCGGCTCCGGCTGCGCGCCAGGCCTTCAGTAGATGCGTATAGACGAACGAGAATGCAGCGTCGCGTGCGAGCGCGATGCGCTGGCCGGGCGGCGTGAAGCTTAGGCCATGCGCGTCGCATGGCGCCATCCAGGCGCATGCCGATTGCAGCACCGCATCCAGATCGACATGCTCGGCGACGACCCGCGCGGCCTCTGCAATGAGGCCATCGACCTCAGCCTGCTCCTCCGCCTGCACAAGGCCTAGGTGACGCTTCGGCAAGGTGATCGCGGCCTGGCGGGGCAACGCCCCGAACACCGGAATGCCGGCGCCTGCCAGGGCACGGCGCACCAGGTCTTCGTGCCGCGCGCTGGCGACGCGGTTGAGAACGACGCCGGCAAGACGCACGCCCGCGCGGAAATCGCGCAGTCCCGCAGCGACCGCCGCGGCGGTTTGCGCCTGTCCGGAAGGATCGATCACGAGCAGGACCGGCCAGCCCATCATCTCGGCGATATCGGCGGTCGCGCCTGTCCCCGAGACGCCCGGTGCGGCAACGCCGTCGAATAGACCCATCGAACCCTCAGCCAGAACGAGGTCCGCATCGGCGCTGCGCGATGCGACAACCGATTCGATCGCCTCACGACGCATGGCCCAGCTATCAATATTCAGCGAGGTGCGTCCCGCGGCGGCGGCATGAAAGGTTGGATCGATATAGTCGGGCCCGCTCTTGAAGCACTGCACCTTCAGCCCGCGATCGCGATAGGCGCGTGCCAATGCCAGCGTCAGCGTCGTTTTGCCGACACCGGATGCGGGCGCGGAGATGACGAGGCTCGCTGTCATCACGAGGCTTCTGGAAAGCGCGGCGCCGGCCCTAGCGGCCGATATCGGCGGTCATAGTCTGCAGCATACAGGCGGCTTTCTGCGAAATCTTCCGAACCCAGGGTGCGGCCGACCAGAATGACGGCCGTGCGCTCGAGTTCGGTGCTTACAGCAGAATCCAGCGTGCCGAGCGTGGCGCGAATAATGCGTTGGTCCGGCCAGCTCGCGCGCCACACGATCGCGACCGGGCAGTCCGCTCCATAGTACGGGGTCAACTCGCCAATCACCTCGAGAAGCAGATGGATCGAGAGATGAATTGCGAGCACCGCACCGGTGGCAGCGAAGGCTGCGATTTTTTCGCTCTCCGGCATCGCGCTCGCCCTGCCCGCCATTCGCGTCAGCACGACGGATTGCGAGCGGCCCGGCAGCGTGAGCTCGGCCTCGAGCGCTGCCGCGGCGGCGGAAAAGGCCGCCACGCCTGGCGTGATTGAATATGGAATTTGCAGCACACTCAGCCGGCGCGATTGCTCGCCCATCGCCGACCAGATCGAGAGATCTCCAGAATGCAGCCGTGCGACGTCCTTGCCCTCACGATGCGCCGTGACGAGCTCCGATATGATGTCGTCGAGCGATAGCGGTGCAGTGTTGACGATGCGCGCATCCTTTGGGCAGTACGCGAGGACTCCCTCGGGCACGAGCGAGCCCGCATAGAGGCAGACCGGACAGGCGGCGATGAGATCGCGTCCGCGCAAGGTGAGCAGATCGGCTGCGCCCGGTCCGGCACCTATGAAGTGCACTGTCATTCGCCGTCCCCTTCCGCGATCGCTGCGCTCGCTATTCGATCCTGCGAAACGGCCCGCTTCGAAACAAGGCGCGAGCGACGGCCGGCTACGGCCAGCGCCGCAGCTTCAGCGACGGAGCCGGTGCCGAACTTCGCCTTAACGAATTCGGACTGTGTGGGCGTGACGGTGCCACCCAGGACATCGGCCGGAACGGGCCTGACCGGCACATTTAATTCATACGCCAACGCTTTGAGCGCGGCGGTTTCGGCCTTGTCGCGGAGGGTGGCGACTGCAGCGAGACCGTCAGAACCTCCCGCCGCATCGAGCGCTTCCCGCAGCGAAGCAAGCCTGACGTCCCGCCTGAATCCAAAACCTGCGACCTTCACTTCAGAGCACTCCATTGCACCACCGGCCGCGCCACTTCCCAGGAACGGTAACGGCCGAGGAGACCGGCATGCGCGATCTCGACCCGCATCAGCTCGCCGCCGTGTTGTTGATGTAGGTCCGAAAGCAGCGTTTCTGTCTCGAGTGTGACTGCGTGCGCAACCATCCGCGTTCCTGCCTCGATGCGCGACCAGACGGCATCGAACATCGCGGCGTCGAACCCACCGCCGATGAAGACGGCTTGCGGGGTCGAAAGGCCTGAAAGGATCTGAGGTGCCGCTCCCTGGATCACCGTGATCCGATGCGTCAGGCCGAAGGCCGCGGCGTTGCTGCGGATGTTCACTGCACGATCGCCTCGGACTTCAATTGCGATCGCCGCGCCACCGCAGAGAGCCCATTCTACAGATATCGAACCGGAACCCGCGCCGATGTCCCACAATCTTTCACCAGACCTCGGCGCCAACGCCGAAAGCGCGAGCGCGCGCATTGGCCTCTTGGTGATCTGGCCGTCATGCACGAAGAGTGCGTCTGAAAGGCCGGAGCTGCGCGGAACTCCATCCGATCCATTGGCTTCGAGCGCAACTGCCAGCGGACCCATGCCCGCATCGGCCGCGTAGCTGTCGGCACGACACTGCGTCACGGATTCGCGCGGCCCACCGAGCGCGCCGAGAGTCCAGAGCGGTGACGCACCCCAGCCACGCGCCGTCAACCAGTTGGCAAGATCGCCGGCTGCCCTGCCGTCGCGCACAAGACAAACGATACGGGCTCCGCGTGCGAGATACGGCACCAGGTGTTCGAACGGCGCAGCGTGAAGTCCGAGACAAACGACAGATTCGAGCCGCCAGCCGAGCCGCGCCGCGGCAAGGGAAAATGTCGAGGGAGCGGGATGCGCGATCCATTCACTCTTGCTCAGCCGCTCCGCGAGGTTGCTGCCGACACCGTGCCAGAACGGATCGCCCGAGGCGAGCACCGCCGTCGGACGGCCACGGCACGCCAGCACGCAATCTGCATCGAAGGGTATAGGCCAGCGGCGACCGCGGCCCGTAATGCCCGCCCGCAGCAGATGCCGTTCGCCGCCGAACACGGTCTCCGCTTCGCCAAGCGCCTTTCTGCTTGCTTCCGAGAGGCCGACAAGGCCATCTTCGCCAATGCCGATAATGGTTAACCAAGGATTATCCATGATGCGCGCCCTCATTCTGGGCGGAACGAGCGATGCTAATCTGCTTGCTGATGCCGCCGCACGCGCCGGGCTCGACGCGATCTATTCGTATGCCGGACGGACGCGAGCTCCGAGCGCTCAGTCGCTGCCAACCCGCATCGGTGGGTTTGGCGGCGCGAGTGGCCTCGCCGAATTCATTATTCGGGAAGGAATTACGCATCTCGTGGACGCGACCCATCCCTTCGCGGCCGAGATGAGCCGCAACGCGGTTGCAGCTTGCATGGCGACCAGAACAGCGCTGATCGCGCTTGAGCGCGAGCCCTGGGCGAAAGTGCCAGGCGACAACTGGATTGAGGTCGCGGATATCACCTCCGCTGTCGCGGCGTTGCCGGAGAATCCCGCGCGGGTGCTTCTTTCGATCGGCCGGCAGCATATCGAAGCCTTCAGCACCAAGCCGCAGCACGTTTACACTTTGAGGTTTGTCGATCCTCCGGATGGATCGCTGCCATTTCCGGACACCGATGTCATCGTGTCGCGCGGACCATTCAAGCTTGCTTGCGAAATGGAGATGATGCGGTCGCGCCGCATCGAATGGATCGTTGCCCGCAATTCCGGGGGAACGGGCGCACGTGCCAAGATCGACGCCGCGCGCGAGTTTGGTCTTCCCGTTGTCATGCTCACGCGGCCCGATTTGCCCGACAGGCTGCGAGTGGGAAGCGTGACCGAGGTCATTCAATGGCTTGGTCATCGGGCATGCCTCGGCGCATAGACCCAGGGACCGACGCGGCGTGTCGCGGAATTGCCGAGAATGACAAGGGTTCTCATGTCGGCCATCTCCGGCCGAGCATCGTGCAGCATCAGCGTTTCAATTCGCTCCTCAGGCGTAGTGACAGAGTGCGCGAAGATCACTAGGCGTTCGCCGCAGCTCGCCTCCTTCAGAACTGAGAGCGCGCGTCCAAAGCCCTCGGGCCGACTCACTGAGCGCGGATTGTACATCGCGATTGCGAAGTCGGCCTCGGCTGCCAGCCGCAGTCGTTTCTCGATCATCGACCACGGCTTTAAATTATCGGAGAGATTGATCGCGCAAAAATCGTGGCCGAGCGGCGCGCCGGCGCGCGCAGCCGCAGCCAGCATCGCGGTCACGCCCGGCATTACGCGAATAGTAAGTCCCTTCCATTGCGGTGCGGCTTCGAGCGCTTCAAACACGGCGGAAGCCATTGCGAATATTCCCGGATCGCCCGAGGAAACCATGATGACGCGGCGTCCTTCCGCTGCCAGCCGCAAGGCGTCATTTGCGCGCTGCAACTCCATGCGATTGTCTGATGGATGCAGCGTGAGCCCTTCACGCGGCTTCACGCGCGCGACATAGGGCGCATAGCCCATTAGGTCGGTCGCGGCGGCGAGCGCGTCGGAAACTTCTGGCGTGACCAGCGCTTCGTCACCCGGCCCAAGTCCCGCGATGATCAATGTGCCAGTCATTCGGCGGCCTTCATTCGCCGGCCATGCCCATGCACTAGCACGATCGCGAAATAGGGACACTCGGTCTCGTCCACATTCTTCAGCCGCACGACGCGTTCGCCCGGCATGGTGCCGCGTTCGATCAACCATGCGTCGCCAAGGCGGCCAGCGGCTTGGAGGGCGCGGCGCACTTTTTGCAGATTGCGCCCGGTTTTCATAATGACGAGCGCATCAGAATTGCGCACGCGCCGTTCGAGCTTGTCCTCCGCCAGCGTGCCCATCAGCACGGTCATCACATCGTCGCCGAGCGCGATCGGTTGACCGACCGAATTCCAGCAGCCGGCCATGCCGGGAATGCCCGCGATCACCTCGATCTCGGCTCGTCCCTGCAGACGGGCGTGGAGGTGCATGAAGGAACCATAGAAATAGGGGTCGCCCTCGCAGAGCACGACGACGTCGATGGCGCGGGTCAGCCGCGCAAGACGCTCCGCCCATTCGTCGTAGAAGGCAGCCAGGAGGCGTACATATTCCGGACTATCGAAGGCAATCTCAGTGGTGACTGGATATTCCATCGGGTATTCGCAGACGTCATCTGCCAGAAGCCCGTCGACAATGCGTCGAGCCTGGCCAGGCCGCCCCTTTTTTCGGAAATAAGCAATGTGCTTGGCCGCGCGGACCTCGCGATCGGCACGCACGCTCATCAAGTCCGGATTGCCTGGCCCGAGGCCGCAACAAATGATGCGCCCCATCGCTATTCGCTCCGGCTTGCCAGCGCATTCACGGCGGCAACCGTGATAGACGAGCCGCCAAGACGTCCCTGGATGGTCAGCGCCGGTGCGGGCGGGTCCACCATCAGCGCGGCCTTGGCCTCAGCTGCGCCGACAAAGCCGACCGGACAACCAATGATAGCAGCCGGCCTTGGACAGTTGCGATCTTCCAGCATGTTGAGGAGATGAAACAACGCGGTTGGTGCATTACCGATAGCGACGATCGCGCCATCTAGATGCACTCGCCACAGTTCCAGCGCTGCAGCCGAGCGGGTGTTGCGCATCGATTCCGCTAGCGACGGCACTGCGGGATCGTCAAGTGTGCAGATGATGGCGTTGCCGGCCGGCAGGCGCGCGCGTGTGATTCCCTCCAACACCATGCGCGTATCGCAGAGGATAGCCGCGCCGTTCTGCAGCGCAGCCCGCGCGATGCGCGCCATGCTAGGCGTGAAGCGGATGTAGGATTCGAGACCAACGATGCCCGCCGCATGGATCATGCGCACGACCACCGGCTCCTCCTCGGCCGAAAAACGCTCAAGGTCAGCCTCGGCACGTATGGTGGCGAAGGACTGACGATAAATCGCTGCACCATTGGTCTCATAGACGTGCGGCATCACCGCTCTCCCGTAATAACGGAAGGATCTGCAATCATGCGATCGGCGTTCAGTCCACTTAAGACCGGCGCCTCCCGCGTCGAGCCGCCGCGGACGAGATCGAAGCCGTCTCTGGTGGCGACGAGAGTGATCGAAGCCGGGCCGGAATGGGCACAGCCCTTAGCGCAGCCGGAGACGTGGAGCCGGGAATCGGCGGCAATGTGCGGCGCAAGCGCCGCCGCAAATGCGCGGGTATCGGCATGAGCCTCGCGGCAGGCGGGCGCACCACTGCATGCGACAGCGCGCAGGATCGGATCGTCGACTTGCGTGATTAGGCCCTCACAACCGGGCATTTCACGCAACTCTTCGGCCAGGATCATGCGCCACGGCGTCATTCGTAATCCTGGCGAGCGTCCAGCCAGATCGGAGAGCGCCGCATGTGTCACCTGCCCAAATGCGGCGCCGACCATCGCGCCTTGCGGATGGAGTCGCGGGCGCGGCTCGGCGATTATTCGAGCCGGCTCAACGTGGCCACAAAGCGCGTTTGGAAATTTTGCGCCTGCCCCGATATACGCTGCCATCCGCCCTCGCCCGCCTCTGGTGCCGCCGGAGGTGACGAACCACTCGGCAAGCGCGAGCGCCACCTTCGTGGCGTCTCTCCGCGTTACGGGGTGACCATGCGCGGCGCCGTCGGGGCGCACGATCAGCTCTCCCGCGATGCTGCGCTCGATGCGGATATCGGCGGAGGCGCTGACAAGCGCGCGCTCCATACCGCAATCGACAGCGAAGCCGAATTTGGTCGGCAGGCCGGGCGGTCCCATCGCAAGCCCCTGCTCAAGCTCTGTAGCGATCGAACAGGTATCATCGCCCGCACTCCAGAACGGCGTAACGAGGATGTTGCGCCGCGCCTCCGTCTCCGGATCCGGGTCGATCAAGTGCAGCCTAGAGAGCTCCTCGATCAGAGGCCGGTGGCCTTCATCGCTGACGCCCCTGATTTGCAGGTTGCCCCGGCTGGTCAGATCGATCAGGCCGTTGCCGTAGCGCTTGGCGAGAGCCGCAATTCCTGCGGCCTGCTTCGCATCAAGCCGGCCACGATGTGGCCGGATGCGAACCACGAGCCCATCCCCCGACCGCATCGGCCGTAAGGCGCCGGGACACCAGCCCTTGATCGCAACCGCGCTCATGAAGCCTCCCGCAGCGCGGCTGCAATCGAATTACGCCTGGTTCTCCAGAGCGCAGCTTCATGCAATCGCGCAAGGCAGGATTCGATCGCCACGAGTGCCGCCGGATTCTCGCGTGCTATGAAAGTGCGAACGTCGTCGCTACCAAGCGTTGCGTCGTAATAGAGATCGAACAGATGCGAGGGCACGGCCTGCGCGAGATGGGCGAAAGCGGCCATGTGTTCAAGCGTCGCCGCGATCTCGGCCGCCCCTCGAAAGCCATGGCGCATCATGCCGGCGATCCATTTCGGATTGGCGGCGCGCGAACGCACGACGCGCGATATCTCTTCGGTCAACGAGCGTGCATGCGGCCGATCAGGGCGCGTAGCATCGAGGTGATAGAGTGATGGGACGGCCATGCCCAGCCGTGCCGCCGCGGCCGCAGCGCCGGCCTCATGTAGGGCGTAGTCCGGGGCTAATAGCAGGTCAGTTTCCGGCAGGTCTTGCGCATGGACGAAGGCATCGGTGCCGACGAGCCTTGTCTCGATACCTGTGCGATCAGGCCGCATCGTGCCGTCGGGCGCGAACACCCACGATGAAGCCAAAAGCCAGGCTTCGCCGGCCGCATTTTGCGATGCTTGCGTGAATACATCCGGCATTGATGCCATACCGACACCATAGTGCCCCGGCCGCGGCCCGAACACGCGCGCCGCGCGGTGACGATAGGGGTTTTCGTCGCCTTCCTCGTCGCGTTCAGAAAGCGCTTCGGCCGCCGCCTCGAACATTTGCGCAAGAGATGAGAAGACGTCGCGGAACAGCCCCGACACGCGCAGCGTCACATCGATGCGCGGCCGGCCAAGAGCGGCTGGCGCGATGATCTGATAACCCGACACCCGACCTGACCCATGATCCCAGCGCGGCGCGATGCCTGCAAGGTGCAGGGCCATCGCAAAATCCTCGCCTGCGGTGCGCATGGTCGATGATCCCCAAAGATCAACCAGCAGCCCCTTCGGCCAGTCGCCGTGATCCTGCAGGTGACGGCGCAGCAATTCCTCGGCAAGCTTGATCCCTTGCGCATGCGCCGAGGGCGTAGGCACCGCGCGGGGATCGACGGTGAAAAGATTGCGCCCCGTGGGCAGCACATCGCGCCGCCCGCGATGCGGCGAGCCTGCCGGGCCCGGAGCAACGCGCCCACCAGAGAGCGCGTCAAGCAGCGCGCCCTTTTCCGCCTCGCCGCACTCCCCGCGACCGAACACATGCAGGCCTTCGCCGAACTGGCTTTCCTTGAGATCGCAGACGAAGCGATCAATCCGGAGAATGGCCTCCGCCGGGGCAGCCGAGGCGCCAAGACCAAGATCATCTTCCAGGCCCGCGGCACGCGCTTCATCGCGGATCGCCACAATCAGCCGCTGGCGGCGCGCGGGATCGAGACCATCGGCCGTCGAATACTCATCGAGCAGTTGCTCGAGCCGACGCAACCCTTTAGGCAATCCGGCCTGCGCCAGCGGCGGCGGCAAATGGCCGATCGTGACCGCGCCGATGCGCCGCTTGGCCTGGGCTGCCTCACCGGGATCGTTGACGATGAAGGGATAGATCACCGGCACGTCGCCAATCAGCGCTTCCGGCCAGCAGGCAGCCGACAGCGCAACGGACTTGCCGGGCAGCCACTCCAGCGTTCCATGCGCGCCCATATGGATGACCGCGTCGACCTCTTGCTGCCTGAGCCAGAGATAGAACGCGACATAGACGTGGCGAGGCGTTCGTGAGAGATCGTGATACTCGGTGTCACGATTGGTGACATCACCGCGTTCCGGCTGAACGGCGATAATCGCCTTGCCACGCTGGATCGCTGCGAAATGAAATTCGCCGCCACTACAGGCGGGATCGTTCTCCGGCGCACCCCAGGCGCGCGCGAGGTCATCCTGCAGCTGGTGCGGAAGTCTCGCCAGCTCCGCGCCGTAATCAGCAACGCTAAAGGTCAATTCCTCCCGCAGGAGAGCCGCACCAAGCGCTTCTATCGCCTTCACGTCGAAACCGGCAGCGCCGAGATCGGACGATAGCGTTTCGACCGAAGCAAGCGCGTCGAGCCCGACCGCATGCGCCATCTGGTGCGGACGGCCCGGATAGTTCGAGAGCACAATCGCCAGCCGCTTCGCGCCTGCCGGCTTGTTCGCGAGCCTATGCCAGGCCACCACCCGATCCACAACGGCACCGATACGTTCGTCGTCGGGCATGTGCGCCAGGTGCGCGAATTGCAGATCAGGATCGCGTGCGCTCGGCGATTTGAAGCTGACCACGCCCGCTAGCAGCCGGCCATCAACCTCCGGCAACACCACGTGCATCGCCAGATCGCTCGGCGAGAGACCGCGAAGCGATTGCGCCCACTCATCGCGCCGGGCTGTCGACAACGCGACCTGGAACACCGGACGGGATGCGGCATCGAAAGGCGTCGTGCCATCGTCAGTGACCGCAGAGAAGGCGGTTGCATTGACGATCACCGCAGGCGGGCATTGCTCAAACTTCCCCTTAAGCCAATCCGCCACACCGGCCGCCTTTAGCGAGGTGACGAACACGCCATAGGCATCAAAACCCTTCTTCCGCAGGGCCGTGATCAGCGCGTCGACCGGGGCGGTATCCGCCGCGGTGAGATAGGAGCGATAGAAGGTGACGAGCGCACGCGGCCCACAAGCGGGGTTGTTTGGCGGCGCCTCGATTGCACCACGACGCGGATCGTAGAAACCGATCTCGGGATTTTCGACCTCGCCGACGACAGGTCCCGCATAGAGACCCGAGACTAGTGCGAGTTGGGCGATTGCAGCCTGCGCCGCAATCGTTCCGCCCTTGTCGCAGAACGCCTTCAGCCGTCTGAGCGTCGATACGGGCACTGTCGAGAGCGCATCCAGGCGCGAATCGTCGCGACGGTCCGCCGGGAGCACCGCAAGCGCGATGTCGCGGTCCTTCGCGAGTTGATGTAAGGCAGCCAGCCCATATGACCAGTAGGACTCACCGCCGATCAGGCGCACCAAAATGCCGCGCGCGTGCGACAGCGTCCGCTCGATATAGGTGTCGACCGACAGGGGATGACGCAGCTCCGCAAGGTTCGCGAGCCTCAGCGACGGCAGGCCGGCACGGCTGCGACGCCAGCCGGAGGCGAACGCGGCGAGATCGCTGTCCGAGAACGAGAGCACGACAAGGTCGGCCGGGTCCTGGTCGAGATCCCTAGGGATCGCGGTCTCCGAAAGACCTCGGCTCTCGCGAAAGACGACGTGCATCAAATACCGAGTCCCGCCCTGATGCCCGCCTCATCGATATCATCGTGTTCACCGATCACAACCAGCTTCGACCGCCTTGGCCGCGTTCCCCAGGGCATATCGAACTGATGCCCCACCCGCTCGCCGACCGATTGCAGCAGCAATCGCATCGGCTTGCCCGCGACCGCGATATATCCCTTAGCGCGCAAAACGTTCTGCTCACGCGCAAGCCGCCGGATCGATTCGACCAGCGCATCCACGTCAGCAACTTCAGGGAGCTCGACGACTACTGAAGCAAAATCGTTGTGTTCGTGCTCTTCTTCGCCGTCGTGATGAGAAGGTCGCGCGGCGAGATCGTCCTCAGCGGCCGCTTCGAGACCAAGGATCACACGCGCATCGACTGCACCGTTGACTACAGGCAGCATCGGCACGCGACGCGGCATTTCGGCGGCGATCGCCGCCTTGGCCGCTTCAAGTCCTGCCTCGCCTGCAAGGTCCGCCTTGGTAAGCAGCACGATATCCGCACACGCGATCTGATCTTCGAATACTTCCGACAGCGGCGTCTCGTGATCGAGGTTTTGATCGGCCGAACGCTGCGCTTCCACTGCGGCAGGGTCCGGCGCAAAGCGACCGGCCGCCACGGCCTCGGCATCCGCAAGCGCAATAACGCCGTCGACCGTGATTCGTGAACGGATCTCCGGCCAGTCGAACGCCTTGAGAAGCGGCTTCGGCAAAGCCAGGCCCGATGTCTCGATCACAATATGATCAGGCCTCACGCGGCGCGAGAGTAGCTGCTCCATGGCGGGGATGAAATCGTCGGCGACTGTACAGCAGATGCAGCCATTGGCGAGCTCAAGGATGTTCTCGGCAGGGCAGCTGGCGTCGGCGCAGGATTTCAGGATCTCGCCGTCGACGCCCTCGCTGCCGAATTCGTTGACGAGCACCGCAAGCTTTTTGCCGTTCGCGTTGGTGATCAGGTTCTGGATCAGCGTAGTCTTGCCCGACCCGAGAAAACCAGTGACGACGGTCACCGGAACCTTGGCGAGCGTATTCATTCTGCGGCCTCCGGCAGGAGAGCGATCGGTGGAATACGGGCAAGCGATTGCTTGCGGAAGATCTCCGGCCGGCTGCGCCAGGGCACAATACCATCTGGCGCCGCCGCGTAGGCGGCAGCCCCGGCAAGCACATCCGGCGCGTTTGCATCGGACAAGCGACCGTAGACATAAGACCAGCGCCGAATTCCAGAGAGCGCAATCGAGCAGCCTTGGCTGCAAGCCGACAGGCATTCGACCGGAACAACGATGACGCCCTCCGGCACGCCAGTCTCGAGGATAGCGCTGTGTAGACGCGCGCCCGGTGTGATTTCGCCTTCTCTTAAGGCCTGCCCGGCACGGCAGGTGATGCAGACGTGAAGCGTGACGGTCATCGCCCTTCTCAAACAATTTTGGCGGAGGCGATGAGGTAAGCGAACCAATGACGCACGGGTTCGCTCCCCGTCGCGGAACACCCCGTCCGCCGGTGGTCGATCGTTGCGCTGGCAGGTCTCCCGGCTTGCGGAGCAGGTTTTTCCCTCGATCTCCTCCTTCCCAACCCCGAACGGGTCAGTGGCTTTTGGAGATCTCTCCGGTCACGGTCGCGGGGGCGGCTGCGCTTCAGACTCAAGCTTCGACGCTAGAGTCCTATCGCATTCCCTCTTCGCCTGTCGTAGGACAGGAACCAACGCCACCCCACCATTTGCCCAAGCGTGCAACTTGTCAAGAAGGACGTGCAGATGACTTCCGGATCTGATGCCGCTGATGACGAAACTGCGCTCTCCGAAATCGCATTGGATGCCCGCCATGCGGCAAAAATGGCCAAGAAGAAGGCGGCGCGCGACCGGATGATGGCCACCAAGAGCGGAGAGAAGGGACTCATCATTGTCCACACCGGGTCGGGCAAGGGAAAATCTTCCTCGGCCTTCGGCATGATCTTGCGGTGCGTTGCGCATGGCTTTCCCTGCGCCGTGGTACAGTTCATTAAGGGTGCATGGGACACTGGCGAGCGCCGCTTGCTCACCGGGCATTTTGGCGAACTGTGCCAATTCCATTCGATGGGGGAAGGCTTTACCTGGGAAACGCAGGACCGCGCCCGCGACATCGCCGCCGCCCGCACCGCATGGGAAAAGGCCAAGCAGCTGATCGCCGATGAAGGCTTGCGCATGGTGATTCTCGACGAGATCAACATTGCGCTTCGATACGACTATCTGGAGATCGGAGAGGTCATAGAGTTCCTTAAGAATGCAAAGCCGCCAATGACGCATGTCGTCTTCACCGGACGCAATGCCAAGCAGGAATTGATCGACGCCGCCGACCTCGTCACGGAGATGACGCTGGTGAAGCATCCCTTCCGATCCGGCATCAAAGCCCAGCCCGGCGTTGAGTTCTGACCAAACAATCGGGAGTTGGATTCGATGGCGCGCGCATTGATGATCCAGGGAGCGGGTTCGGACGTGGGCAAGTCGCTCATCGTTGCCGGCCTTGCGCGCGCTGCGACCCGGCGCGGCAATCGGGTGCTGCCGTTCAAGCCGCAGAACATGTCGAACAATGCCGCCGTGACCGTTGATGGCGGCGAGATCGGACGCGCGCAGGCATTGCAGGCGCAGGCCGCAGGTGTCGAGCCGCATACCGATATGAATCCGGTTTTGCTGAAGCCGGAAACCGATGTCGGCGCCCAGATCATCGTGCACGGACGCCGCGTGGCGACGCTGCGCGCGCGTGCATACGCTGCGATGAAGCCATCGCTGATGGCGCCGGTTCTCGAGAGTTTCGCCCGTTTGAAGAATCGCGCCGATCTAGTACTGGTCGAGGGCGCCGGCAGCCCCGCCGAGGTCAATCTTAGGCCCGCGGATATCGCGAATATGGGCTTTGCCCGCAAGGCCGACGTTCCCGTCGTGCTGGTCGGCGATATTGACCGCGGCGGCGTAATTGCGCAGCTCGTCGGAATTAAGGCCGTGCTCGATCCCGAAGATGCGGCCATGATCCGCGGCTTCTTAATCAACAAGTTCCGCGGCGATCCGTCACTGTTTGAGGACGGTTACCGGCTGATCGAGGCGCGCACATCATGGCCGGGACTTGGGGTCCTTCCCTACTTCGCTCGCGCTAGCGAACTTCCGGCCGAAGACGCGCTTGGGCTTGCCGGCGCACGCAAGGCAGGCAAGTGCAAGATTGTTTTTCTCGCGCTGTCGCGGATCGCGAATTTTGACGACCTCGATCCACTGAAGCTCGAACCTGATGTCGACCTTGTGATGGTGCGGCCTGGAGAGGTAATCCCTGGCGATGCAAAGCTTGTGATCCTGCCGGGCTCGAAGTCGACACGCGGGGATCTCGCATTCCTGCGCGCCCAAGGCTGGGACATCGATCTTCTTGCGCATCATCGTCGCGGCGGCCATGTGCTCGGCGTCTGCGGCGGTTACCAGATGCTCGGACGCCGTGTGACGGATCCGGAGGGAATCGATGGACCGGCCGGAGAAACTCCAGGCCTCGGACTCATCGACGTAACGACAGTGATGACGCCAAGCAAGACTCTAGCCCGCGTCAAGGCGGTCCACGCGGCGACGAACCGGCCGATCGAGGCTTACGAGATTCACATCGGGCATACCGACGGGCCGGATCGTGCACGGCCCTTTGCCTTGCTTGGCGGAGCGTCGGAAGGCGCGGTATCCAGCGACGGCCGCGTGTACGGCAGCTATCTGCATGGCCTGTTCGCTTCCGACAGTTTTCGCAAGGCATTTCTGGCGCAACTGAACATTCCGGCCGCCGATCAGCAGTACCGCGCCAGGGTGGATAGCGCGCTCGATTCGCTTGCCGATTACATCGATGCCCATCTTGATGTCGAAGGCCTACTTTCGCTTGCCCGCTGAGGAACGGCGATCAAAGCGAGACTGTGGCAGCAAACCGCGCCCATTCCGTCTCGTTACCCGGCAAGCCAAGCCGCAGCCATCCCGGCCTTTGCCCAAACATTCGCGACCATATCTGGCGGCGCGCGAGCTTCTGCTGCGCCGCTCGTGCGTCACCAGTTTCATACAGCCGGAACAGCGGCGTGCCGCCGGCCAATGTCCAGCCCTGCGATTGCACTTGAGCATCCAGGCGGAGGCAATCGCGCGCCAGACGCGTCGAGGTCGCGTTTGCCCAATCGCGATCCAGCAAGGCTCGCCGTCCGATCACAATCGCTGCACCCGAAATGGGCCACGGGCCGGCCATGGCCCCCAACGCAGCGACATCGGCCTCACTGCCGAGCGCAAAACCGAGGCGCAGTCCCGCAAGCCCGTAGAATTTTCCAAACGAGCGCAGGACTAACAGCCCCGGGCGTCCCGCCTCAGGGGCCAACGACAAGCCGGAAACGGCATCAGTGAAGCTCTCGTCGACGACGAGTCGACCGACGCGCGGCAAGAGCGCCAGCAGTTCGCTTGGATCAAAGCATCGGCCGTCTGGATTGTTGGGATTGACAATCACGGCGATATCCGCTCCTAGCAGCCCCTCGAGATCAAAGACCTCGACCACGTCCCAGGCTGCAGCGGAAAGAACCCCCGCATATTCGTTATAAGTCGGCGCAAGAATCCGTGCCTGACCGCGCGATGAAAGACTTGGCAACAACTGGATGGCCGCTTGTACACCACCAAGCGCCACGATTGGTGCCTTGGTGACGTAGGCCTCTCGCGCGGCCTGATGGAGGGATTCGATATCGGATCGCGAAGGCAGCGCGCTCCAGGACCTGGGCTCCACCTCACCCACCGGATAGGGCCGCCGATTGATTCCGGTTGAGAGGTCGATCCAGTCCTGCGTGCGCCCGCCGAAGCGGTGCAAGGCAAGATCGAGATTTCCTCCATGCTCGAGCATTGACCTCTCCGTCATGCGAAAGCCAAAATCGCAAGCGCACCGGCCAATAGAACCATGGCGCGGACATAGAGCATCAGCCCTTGCCGGATGTCTGCGGCGAGCGGATCGCGTGCGCCCTCGTTGAGCCAGGATTCGTCGGCGATGCTTCCGTGATAGACTCGCGGCCCACTGAGCCGCACGCCAAGCGCGCCGGCCATCGCTGCTTCCGGCCAGCCGGCATTGATCGAGCGGTGACGGTTCGCATCACGCGCCATGCAAGACAAGGAGTTCGAAGGGCGCGCCGCCAGCAGCACAAACAGCAAGCCGGTAAGACGCGCTGGTATGAAATTTGCGAGATCGTCGATGCGCGCGGCAGCCCAACCGAAATCTTCGTGGCGCATCGTGCGATGGCCGATCATGGAATCGAGTGTATTGATCGCCTTGTAACCGACGATGCCTGGCAGCCCGAACAACGCCCCCCAGAACACGGGCGCCACAATGCCGTCGGAAGCGTTCTCGGCGAGGCTCTCGATGGCAGCGCGCGCAATGCCCGCTTCATCGAGAGCTGCGGGATCGCGTCCGACGATCTGCGCGATCGCCGAGCGTGCGGCTGCGATATCACCGTATTGCAAGGTGTGAGCAACAGCGGCCACATGATCATAAAGAGAACGCAGCGCAACCAAGGGCCATGCGAAAATTCCCAGGAACACAACGCGGCTCCAATCAAAGACAAGCGCAAGTTGGATTGCCCATCCAATGCCGGCCGAAACTCCAATCACGAAAGTCGCTACGGCTGCGCCAGCAATGCGCCGGACTCCAGAAGGGTCGATGGTCCTGTTAAGGCTAACATCGAGGATGTTGATCAGCCTGCCGAGCCAGGTGACGGGATGACCGACGCGCGCGAACAGTCCATTGGGCCAGCCCAACAAGGCGTCCACCATCATTGCCATCGCCATCGCTCCCGCAAAGCCCATTCGTCGTCTCCCGTCTGGGTCCTGATGCACAAGAATTCTGGATCAAGGCAAGCCCATTTCGCCTGATTCGTCTTTGTGTTTGTCAGAGATTGGTGATTAGTGCTGGCCTTAAACGGAGGACGTCATGGCTATCATACTCATCACGGGCGGCGCCCGATCCGGCAAAAGCCGACGCGCGGAAGTCCGCGTCTGCGCCTTTTCGGGGCAACCCTTCTATATTGCCACGGCAGAGGCGCTCGACAATGAAATGGGCGAGCGAATAGCAAGGCATAGGGCGCGGCGAGGAAAGGAATGGATCGAGCGCGAGGTTCCGCTCGATCTCGTGCAGGCGCTGGTCGAAACAGATGGCCGCGGTGCAAGGCTGGTCGATTGTCTCACGCTCTGGCTGTCGAACCTGCTCCACGCGGAGCGGAACTGGTTGCAAGAGGCTTCGCTGCTCGCTGACGTGCTCGCCCGGCAACGCAGCCCGGTCATCATGGTTACGAACGAGGTTGGGCTCGGCATCGTGCCAGACAATGCGTTGGCGCGCGCATTCCGGGACGCGGCAGGTATCCTGAACCAGACGATTGCCTCCGTTGCGGACGAAGTCGAACTCGTGGTCGCAGGATTGCCGATGAAGCTGAAGTAGCTCCGCTAGTTGCTGGGTACAGGGCTGAAGACACATGTATCATTTCAAGCTTCTCAGGGGCATCGTCACTGACCTGAGAAATGCCATCTCGTTCTCCACGATCCTGCCTTTCGGGCCGGCGAAGCCGGTTAGCGATGGCGATGTTGCCCGCGCGGGCTGGGCGTTGCCGATGGCCGGACTGCTGGTGGGTATTACAGGAGCTGCGGTCTATTGGATCGCGCGCGAGGTCGGTTTGACATCTGGGCCCGCCGCCATGCTGGCGCTGGCGGCCACGGTCCTTTTAACCGGCGCAATGCACGAGGACGGTTTTGCCGATACCGCCGACGGCTTCGGCGGCGGCCGGACGCGCGAGAGAAAGCTCGAGATCATGCGGGATAGCCGGATCGGCACTTACGGCGCGTGCGCGCTGATTGGATCCCTTACCTTGCGATGGAGCGCGCTGGAAGCGATCGGCGAGCCAAAATCGATTGCGGCTGCGCTTTCGGTTGCACATGCGGCGGCACGCGCCGGCTTGCCCGCTTTCATGTGGCTGATCCCGCCGGCGCGATCGGACGGGCTTTCGGCCGGAGCCGGACGACCGCCGGGGCGAAGTGCGGCCCTTGCATTTGCTCTTGGGGCTCTTTGCCTGATCTTCGGTTTCGGGCCGAGCAAGGCGATGATCGGAGTGATTTTGCTGTCACTGGTCGGGCTGATGCTGGCGTGGCTTGCCACAAGACAGGTCGGAGGACAGACAGGTGATATACTAGGTGCGTTTGAGCAGATTGGCGAGATCGCGATTTTGCTGATGGCGGCCGCCCTGCCCCACACGGAACTGCGACCCTGATGGTCTCATTCGACGAAGCTTTTCGCCGGCAACTGCACGAGCTCTTTGTGTGGCGCCGCGATGTGCGGCGCTTTCGTCACGATCCTCTGCCGAGCGGTGCCATGGAGTGGCTCATTGAGATCGCCTGCCTTTCTCCTTCGGTCGGCCTGAGTCAGCCTTGGCGCTTCATCATCATCGAAGACAAGGCGAGGCGCAGCGCTGTAGTCGAGGACTTCAAGACCTGCAACGCCGATGCGCTGCATTCTTATTCAAGCGAACGCGGCGCGCAGTACACTACCCTGAAGCTCGCCGGCCTCGAAGAGGCGCCGGGTCATCTGGCCGTTTTCGCGGACAAGGCAAGCGATCTCGGTCATGGCCTCGGGCGTGCAACGATGCCGGAAACTATCGAATATTCCGTTGCCGCAGCCATCTGCTGCATGTGGCTCGCTGCACGCGCAGAAGGCATCGGACTAGGCTGGGTGTCGATCCTGAATCCGGATCGCATCCACGAGATTCTTGAAGTGCCGGAGTCCTGGAAATTCATCGGCTATCTCTGCGTGGGCTATCCCCAGCTGGAGTTTGATCGACCCGAACTTGAACGCGCCAACTGGGAACATCGCCGAACATCGAAGGAGTTTACGATTAGACGCTAACCCATCGCGGGCGCAATTACCGCGGCTTTGTGCTCCGAGGATTCGGACGTCTCCTTTGAGAGAGCCTCCACGCAGAAATGGACCAATGACTTGTCGCGCGACGCGAACTTTTACGCGACTTTCCTAACCACTGGACGACAACGAGATCCATGAATCCGCTATGACCGTGAGAGCGACCATCATGGCATCCAGTGACGTGTCAATGCTCGCGACCCACGCCAATCACTGCGATGCGGACCGCCGTTAAGGCACTTTCGTAAGTCAAGGATTGCAGCATGGGGCTTCGGCCGAATAGCACTTCCGGCGCATCGTTCCTCGCGCCCCCGACCATCAGGACCTTGCCCCCCGCCGTTTGGCGTTTGGTCGTCGGATTCCGGATTTTTTCATCATCTGCGCAAGTATTTGCGCGCAAGCTCGACTGCGACCAGCAACGCATTGAGCATAACCAACGTCGAGGAGCATGACATGTCTGCGGCCGGACCGGAATCAGCGGTTTGCCGAGGAAGACCAGGTCGGGACACTTGGGGCAAAACCTCTGGCTCGCCGCCGCCTACAACCTGGCTGGTGGGGCAGTCGTTATGGTGTCGATTTCGGTTTTAGCTGATAGTGTTGCAAAAGTCGAAAGTTGCAGGGCTCAAGATTTTTCGCGAAAGCACTAAGCGGCGAGCGATCGCTGATTCGTATGACCTCAATCACGTTATCGAAATCGCCTGTGAATTTTGCGTGGGGCCGTGAGGTCCCTCACATTTTGTATACGAAAGTCGCGCCCACGCCCCGCAGAATTTTGGCCATCGGCGAAAATCGACTTTTGCAACACAATCAGCTAGGAACGGATAACCCGGCATCACCGATTGCGGGACGATCAAGCTGGGATCGGTAAGATGGCGCACGTGCCAGTCGTCGGAATACTTTGTACCGACCTGCGCTAGGTCCAGGTCCGGTGCGCTTCGATCCCCACTGGAACGGATGGCCGTACATGCTCTCGGCCGCGAGCGAGTAGTGGCCGTACTGCTCCACCTCGTCGCGCAAATAAGCGGGTCATCTGCGAGTTGCAGAGGTAACAGCCCTCGCGCACGTAGATGTTGCGTCGCGTAAGCTCGAGCAGCGCGTAGGGACGTCCCCATCGACCACCTCGATCGTGCTCTTCAACTACAATAGCGGAGTGATCTCGACCAGGCCTCCGATCGCGATCATCGCGAGAATGCTCGCTATCAGGATGTTCGAGTTCTTCTCGAAAATACGATGTCGCGTCCAGAAAGACATTGACGAGCTCCTCATTCGGCCGGCTGATGAGCGAGCGGCGAATGCACCTCGTCCTCGGCCACCCGTACCGTCATCCAGAGAGATTATAGAGCACGATGCCGATGGTGGCGGTCCAGAAGTGCCAGTTGACCAGCTTCAAGCTGTAGAGACCCTTCCGATCCCATAGCCAGGCGATCAGGCAGTACAGTGCGCCTAAGGAAACGAAGCCGACCCAGCCCAGCGCGCCGGAATGCACGTGACCGATGGTCCAGTCGGTATAGTGGCTGAGCGAATTCACAACCTTGATCGACATCATCGGGCCTTCGAAGCTGGACATGCCGTAGAAGGCGACCGACACCACGAGCATGCGCAGCACGGGATCGGTGCGGAGCTTGTCCCAGGCGCCCGATAGCGTCATCAGGCCGTTGATCATGCCGCCCCAGGGCGGCATCCACAGCATGATCGAGAACGTCATGCCGAGCGTCTGTGCCCAGTCCGGCAGCGCCGTGTAGTGCAGATGGTGCGGGCCGGCCCAGATGTAGAGGAAGATCAGGGCCCAGAAGTGAATGATCGACAGTCGATAGGAATAGACCGGCCGCTCGGCGCGTCTCGGGGTGAAGTAGTACATGATGGCGAGGAAGCCGGCCGTCAGGAAGAAGCCGACTGCATTATGCCCGTACCACCACAGGAAGATCGCATCCTGCACGCCGCCCCAGGCAATGTAGGACTTCGAGCCGAACACCGAGACTGGCAGCGCCGGGTTGTTACCGAGATGCAGCACGGCGATCGTGACGATGAAGGTCAGGTAGAACCAGTTCGCGACAAAGATATGCGGTTCTTTCCGCTTGATGATGGTCGCGAGGAAAACCAGCAGATGACCACCCAGACGATCGTCAGCCGGAGATCTGCGTACCACTCCGGCTCGGCATATTCCTTGGACTGCGTGACGCCAAGCAGATAGCCGGTGCCGGCGACCAGAATGAAGAAATTGTAGCCGATGACGACGAACCAGGGTGCAAGATCGCCGGCAGGCGCGTCCGGCAGGTCTTCTGCACGACATAGAGCGAACTTGCGATCAGCACGTTGCCGCCGAAGGCAAAGATCACCGCGGACGTGTGCAGCGGCCGTAGCCGGCCAAAACTCGTCCACGGCAGATCCAGATTGAGCGCGGGCCATGCGAGCTGGGAAGCGATCAGCAAGCCGACCTCAAATCCGGCGATGCCCCAGATGACCGACATCACGGCCGAGAACTTGATTGGGGCCATATTGTAATTGAGGCGGCCGTTGATTTCCTGCGCGGGCGATGCCGCCGGGCGATCGAAGTAACGGTTGAGGATAGCGAATGCGGCGGCGCCGCTTGCGATAAAACCAAGCGAAGCATGGAGGGCGAACGGCCCATCCAAGGCTCTCGCGCCTGCAATCAGGCACAGATAGGCCATTACCGCGAAAAACAACGTTAGTCCGGCTTCGCCATGGGTCATCCGTTTGGTGGTTTGAAATGGATACATTCTCGCATTCTCTTCGCGAAGGCATCTGCCCCGGAACGCAGATTCCGCTTTAGTTGGATCCCGGTCCGAGGCCAGACCAGGTGCTTCCGCCAGCAATTTCAGAAGGCGCGTCGCTTCCGGGAATTCGCCGTGGGCTGTTGTGACGTCGTCCCATGTGAGCCGCCCCAAGCCAGGACGGCGGCGAAAATCGCAAAAACCGACACCACACCTACGGAAACAAGTATCGACTCGAGGAGCATAGCGACTCTCCTGTTGCAGCTGCTAGATGCTCTGGGAGCACCGTTGCAAAGCGCGCAGCACGTCGGTGCGCGAAATGATCCCAGCAAAATGTTGACCCGTTTCGATCACCGGCATGCTTTTGATCCGATGATTGACTATGAGCTCAAGCACCCTAGTTAATTTCGTCTCTGTTCTAACATAAATGAAGTCCGGCGTCATGACGTCCATAGCCGTCAAGTTCATCAGATCGTCGTGGCGCGGCATGATGCGAGCGCGGGTGACGACAAAGCGCGACATGACATCCAACTTTGAAACCACGCCGATGACTTGCGAGTGATCTTGAACGGGATAGGAGTTGAAATCACCCCTTTGGAAGAGATCACAAAGCTCACGCAAAGTGAGGTCCCGCGTAACGACTTTCGGCGTGCTGGTCATGTGGTCTGCAACAATTTGTTCGAGGAAGCTGTGCAAGCTGCCCCCTTCTCCGGCTGAACACCAATTCAATCACCCTCTCCTGTAGGGCTGTCGCGTTAAGTAAGATTCCGGCGTTGTTGAACCTCCGCTATGGCGCGCGGAAGCGCGTGATGATCGCTCACAAACAACCTTAACATGTTCATCGCTCCCGAAACTCCACGGGCAACGCGTCCCTCAAAAGGCTGACGCACATAGGTGATGATGCGGCAACTCACATCCGAGAATAGCTTTCCGGTGGAGTATATGATCACGCGCGCGAGGCCACCCGCCAACGGCGGGAGGGAGACCTCATCACAACTTGGCAGGTCGAGACTCAAAGGCACCCCTGATCCTTCTTTGCGACGCGCCTTCCACGTAGCTCATCGGATTGCAGGATTTGGGCCACCACAAGCGCTGCGGATTTTCCTCAGGTTTTTTTTCCTGCGCAATGTCGTTCGCAATAGCTTGGCGGATTTGAGACATCGCACCGTGTTTGCTTTTGGACAGAAAGGCCGCGCTGCACGTTTCGGCTAAGGCAACATGGGTCTGGCAATCGGCCTGGCTCTTGTTCTAGTCAGCTCTGGCGCACGGTCGACCCCATCGGCAGAATGCCAAGCGAACTATGACATCCAATCGGCGACCTGACGTGCCGCAGGGCCATCGGCTGTCCAGTTGAGCTGGTACAATGTGTTCTGCTTCCGTCTCGCTAGCCTGATACAGCTGAATCGAGCGAGAACGACAAGCGAAGTGAGCTTGCGAACTATTATGGACAGGAGCGCCTACCGCGCTAAACGAGCTATCTGAGCGCGCCACACTTCTTCTGCCGTCGATGGCGAAACCTATGTCGATTGGCTGCCTGCCATCCCCGCCTCCCCTGCGGCATCCCTCTTTGCAGGTTCCGTTCTGCCGGTGGATGTGGTGGTACTGCGGCTGTCATACCTCGGTGTCAAAGCGTGACGAGTTCATCGTCGAGTACGTGGCGCTGGAAGGCGACTTGAAGAGCCGAACCTGGAAACCCGGAATTCCCCGATGCGCAGCTGCGTATCTTAGGTTACGGCCTACGCGCGCCTGGAACTACTGCTAGCCGGCCGCCGAGATCTGGCCGAACTCGGTCGCCTGCAGCTCGAACAACCCGCGATAGATGCCGCCAGGGCGCGCGGTCAGCGCTGCATGCGTACCCTGCTCGACGATCTCGCCCCGATCGAACACCAGGATGCGATCGAGGCTGCGCACCGTCGACAACCGGTGCGCGATCACGATCGAGGTGCGGCCCTTCATCAGCCGCTCCATCGCCTGCTGGATCAGGCCTTCCGATTCCGAATCGAGGCTCGAGGTCGCCTCGTCCAGGATTAAGACCGGTGCATCCGCCAGGAACGCGCGCGCCAGCGCGACGCGCTGCCGCTCGCCGCCCGACAGCTTGACGCCACGCTCGCCCACCAGCGTGCCGTACCCCTTCGGCAGCCGCAGGATGAAGTCGTGCGCATTGGCAAGCCGCGCCGCCTGCTCGACCGCCGCCATGCTGGCGCCGGTCCGGCCGTAGGCGATATTCTCCGCCAGTGTGCGGTGGAACAGGATCGGCTCCTGCTGTACAATCGCGATCTGGCTGCGCAGCGATTGCTGCGTTGCTTTCGCGATATCCTGGCCATCGATCAGGATCCGGCCGCCGGAGATATCGTAGAGCCGCTGCACGAGTTTGACGAATGTCGTCTTGCCTGAGCCCGAGCGGCCGACAAGGCCAACGCCTTCGCCGGCGCGAATGTCGATCGACAGCCCGTCATAGAGCGGCATACGATGGTCGCCGTAGAGGAACGTCACCTTCTCGAAGGTGATACGGCCGCCTTCGATATCGATCGGCTTCGCGTCAGGCGCGTCGACAATGCCGAGCGGCTCCCCGTGAATGGTGACCAATTCTTCCATGTCGTTCACCGAATGCTGCAGGTTGTTGATGTGCATGCTGATATCACGCAAATAGGCGTGGATGACGTAGTAGCTGGTCAGCACATAGGTGACATCGCCCGGCGAGGCGCGCCCGGCGATCCACAACAGGATCGCGCCGCCGATCACAGATCCACGGAAGCACAGGAGCATCATGAGCTGCGCCATGGAGGTGGCGTTGTAGCGCAGCCATGTGCGCCGCAATCGCATGCGCCAGCGGCTAAGGACACTTTCAAGTCGCGCGTCCTCGCGCGCCTCGGCGCCGAACGATTTCACCACCGCGTTGCAGGTTACGGCGTCCGCCAGAGTGCCGCCAACTTTTGTGTCCCAGCCGTTGGAGACTTGTGCGGCGGGCGCGATATAGCGGATCGAGAATGCTATCGTCATGGCGACATAAATCATCGTGCCGACCCCCATCACGCCGCCCAGCGCAGGCCAATGCAGCCCGAGCAGGATCATCGAGCCGACCAGCACTGCCAGCGACGGCAATAGGGCCATCAGGATGGTATCGTTAAGCAGGTCGAGCGCCCACATGCCGCGCGTGATCTTGCGCACGGTCGAACCGGCGAAGGAGTTGGTGTGCCAGTCAGTCGAGAAACGCTGGACGCGCATGAACGCCTCGCGCGCCACGTCCGACATTGTCCTGAGGTTGAACGGCACGATCGCCTGCAGACCTACAAGGCGTAGGATGATTGACACGAGGCCGAGCGCGATGGTGCCGCCGAAGGCAACCAGCGCCGCATGTCGCGCCTCCTGGTCGGAAGGGCCTGACGTCAGTGCGTTGACCAGATGGCCGGAGTACACCGGCATGAACAGGTCGGCCAGCGTAGCGCCGAGAAAGCCGACGATCACGACGACAGCGCGGATGGGCTGCTGCAGCCAGTGGCGGAACACGAATGGGATCACCACGCGGATCGCGGTGGAACTTTTGTCATCTACAGCGGTCATGGTGCAATCCGGTCGCTCTCACAGCGCAAGCCGGCTCCATCTGAATTGACGCACGGCATCACAAAGGCGGCGCGGATAATGTTGACCGCGTTTCTTGAGTGAGCTGCCTCGTCGGCGATCAGCTCCCCCAGCCAACGATGGAATCTATTGTCCCCCAGTCCACCATAAAATTCTTTATCCGCAGCATAGGCGCGGCAACTACACATTTCATCAAATGCTATCACGACCATCGGAGAGAATTCGTCTCTCAGGTAGTCATTGACCTTACTAAAATAACGTAGCCGGCCGCCCAATCTTTCCCAAAGATCCTTCTGGGATCCATCAGCAACGAGCTCCATGATTTGGATGAAACCATTGGTGTGGCGCTCTCCGTCCGCGGCCCAAGCATTAAAGAAAGCTGCACCTTCCTCGGTAGCGATCAAGTTACGGATGGACAACTCCTTTTCCAAATGCCTTGCGTCATATTCCGTATACAAATCTATCCACAACTTGTTCCAGCCTGCGCGCAGAGTTGATGGCTCAGCGGCGAACATGGCCGGCGTCAGACCACTGGACAATTCTGACGGCGTCGATTTGCGTCGAATTAGCGGGATCATCGGACTCCCCCTCGCGAACCTTGGATGATGCGGTCTGCATAGACGCACTTTCTTCCGGAATTCCCGTGTGGCATTCGATTGCGCGAGCTTGGAGTAATTTTGTAGGAATCTAGACTGAGCATGCGGTTGCCTTCGTAGAAATATGGGTGATTAACGACGCAAAGGTGAGAAGTGGTTGCTCCACGCGCGGAACGTCCCATTCGAGACAAGCTCATAGAAAACCGAATATTGACGGCTCTGTCATTGATCGCGGTCAACATGCTTACCAATACTAACCTCGGCGCCCCGCAGTTTGCTGCGCCAGCCGAAGGCGCAGCCGCGGTACATACTTCGACACTCGCACCGATCTCGGTAACATCCGCGCCTTTGTTTCGGTGCCGTCCGGAATCCATGACACCTCAGTCGCCGCACCGAGGCGTTGATAACATTACGCACTGTGTCCATCCCAAGCCTACGGTTAAAAACGGATAAACTCGCAATCATTCGGTCAGCAAAAAATGGGAGCACAACACCGCTTACGCTTGAGGCTCATGCGAAACAGTCCAGAGTACACGTTCGTCATTTTTCGAGTCCCTGGCCTTGATTATCGCCCTTTCGGTGTTGTGGCCCCACTCGGAAGATTGGCGATGTTCGCTCTTCGCGTCAGGAGCGCCGCGGACATCAAAGCATTCTGATCCGCAGTGCTCCGATTTCGAGTACACCCTACCTTTCATGACTTAGAAGAATATCGACGTAGACACCAAAAAATTCAGAGCACGTCCCGTTTGGCGTGTGTATGTAATGCTTGTATATATCCCAGGTGCCAGATGCGCTGTATATGTTCCCGAGATCGCAGTACTGTCGCGATGTACGAGATGGCCTTTAGTCAATGCAGCCTCCACCGCAAAGTTGCCCCACACGGTGTTAGTAGCAACAACGGCAATCTGATCACTGGGCCGGCTGTCAAATAGTCCCTTCGCATAAAGACGAAGCTCAAAATACTGGCTGACTTTATTCAAGTCAGTCGGAGCGTACATTACAGAGAACCCACCATAGACACCACGAGATGCCGAGCCCTGGACATCAGACTGCCAGAGTTGCCTGTCCGCAGCGACGTAGTAGACACTGTTCGCGTTGGCTCTCGGCTGGTTCGGATACTGCAAATTCGTGTAGCTGCTGTTGTTGAAACCGGCGCCTGCCAGCAACCAGGTCTCGGGCACGCCAGGAGCAGCTTTGTTCTTATAGCCAGGTTCATCAAGCAAAAGAATGCCCGCGTTGGGCGTGCTCCAGTTTAAGCCGCTGGGATTTTCTGTTATCTGCGCAGATTGGCCGTCTGGACTGAGTGAGCGCTGGATTGAAACCTTATTATAGAGGCGAGCATCAAAATTGTACTTCAGGTTGAGAGCTGGCGTCGGCGCCGGATTGTTGCTCATGCCTGCTTGGTAAAGGATGTTCGACGGGGGTCCAAAAACGTTTACTCCTGCGTTCCCTCCGACCACTGTGCCTGCAAACTCATTTTGATTTCTGAGGTAACCCATTTTGAGTTCGAGTTTCCTGCCGAAAAATGTCTGATAGTAGGCAATTGTGTTGATTCCTACTCTATCTGGCCCGCCGGGCTTCCATGTCCAGTATTGCTGCTCGGCTCCTACGATGATCTGACCATCGGGAATTCCAAAGCGGCTTGAACCCGGGCAAGGATGTGAAATCCCTGATGATCATCACGTCTTCGCGGACGCGTGCGCCCGGCAAGCCTTCGAGGAACGAAGCCGGTCTTCCAGGCGTCGCCGACCAAGAGAGCATTTCAGCCCGCGGCACCCCTGCGATCGCAAGTGCAAGTCCCAGGGATTCCTTTTGCACGGCAAGATTTTCTCTTTCTTTCCATGTCAGACCCGGGATGGCCCGGGCGCGGTTCTCCGAAAACCGCGCCAGCCTTGCGGCCAGGTTGGGATCGCGCGCCGTCAATGCGTCCACCGCGGCCGCGAATGTCTTCGGCGGCAGCAATCCGCCGGTGCCGAGGATGCGACGAAGGGGGGCCCTGAGTCTTGCGGGAACCAGGCCGACAAGTTCTTCAATGGAAGGGGCCGTTCCAATCTCTGCAACTCGGTCATGTTGAGCCGGGCCAACCCGGTCCCCGCCGACATGCCCTTTCGGCCGTCGGCGATGTGCGTGATCGCGCCGTCGCGAAGCACGCCAGCACGACCAACATGTTGCTACCGCAGGAAAAGCTCGGCACGGGTTCGGCGACGTACCGCGTGGCCTCGTGCCGGTTTTCTTCGGCGTAGCTCAGAATAATGTCACGCCGGCCCTCCGGAACATGGAGGACGTAAGCGGTTGCGGCAGGCATGAGAGTGGTCCTTCAGCCGGAAATTCGACGGGTGGCGCAATCCGCAAAGGTAAGTTCCATAGGACGCGGTTGTAAGGGGAGCCCGCCACAATTGGCTGGGCTGCAGCCCCAGATCCGCATTTGGCTCTGCGTTTAATGAGCAGAAATAAGAACACTTGTCCCAAGGCGAGACGCTGGCTATGCGGCCGGGCAACATTTCAAGTGCGTTCCCCAATGCCAGAAAGGCAAAAAATAGCCGAATTTCTTTGCATTCAGACTGGAATCCTGAATCTTTATTGAAGTTTTTAGAAATAACCTTGAATATGGATAGGCATAGAGCTTTCTTACCCAAGGTTTTCCGTGAATCGCGACCATCTCAGCCATGCCATCCGGGAGCGACTGAAATGGCTACCGTCGCCGTTCGACTCCCATTACGGGGTCGTTCCACTGCCACCGCCCGAGGAGGGGATTGCGGTGGGTCCGGTCCTCGCACGGCTTAAGGCGGCAGACGCGGCCCTTGTCAGAATTGAGACACTCGCGGCGGAACTCAAGGACCCCTATCTCATCAGCCGCATATTGCCCCGGCGCGAGGCTGTAAGCAGTTCGTCGATCGAAGGGACGAACAGCACACTCGACGAACTGCTGTCAGTTGAGGAAAGCGAAGATTCCCCGCAGGGCGAAGCCGCCGCGCAAGTGCGCGACTACGCACTCGCGCTCGATAATTTTCTACCCCGCGCGCGCAAAGAAAAGCTGAAATTGTTCACGACCGCTCTGACTCAGGATTTGCGCCGTGCCGTTATGCGTGGCGATGCTGACTATAAGGACAAGCCCGGAGATTTCCGAGAGCGGGTGGTGTGGATCGGCGGCAGAGGCGACATCGCGTATTCGACCTATAATCCAACGCCACCTGCCGATATCGCGGCCTGCCTCGAAGACACCGTGAAATACATGCGCTGCGAGGGGACGCAGGCGATGTACCAGAGCTTCATCGTGCGCATGTCAGTGGCGCATGCGCATTTCGAGGCGGTCCATCCATTCCGCGACGGCAACGGCCGCGTTGGACGTCTGCTGTTACCGCTGATGATGGCGGCAGAGGGAATGATGCCGCTTTATCTCTCGCCCTACATCGAGGCCCACAAGACGGCTTATTACGACTCCCTCAAGGCAGCGCAGCAACGGCTGGAATGGCACGAAGCGGTGGGGTTCATGGCAGATGCAGTGGTCGGCACGACCGATGAGCTACTCAAGACGCGCGAGGCCTTGGCCACACTTGGTGCTATGTGGCGCGAACGTCGGAAATTCCGGCAGGGCTCTGCCAGCCTTCGCGCACTCGATGTATTACCCCATTATCCAGTTCTAACCGTGAAGCGCCTGGCTAAGCTTCTCGACATCACTGTGCAGGCAGCTTCCCAAGCAGTGGAGCAGCTTGTCGAGCGCAAGATTCTCGTGGAGCGGACTGGCTATGCCCGCAACCGCGTATTCACTGCGCCTGATGCGCTGTCGATTATCAACCGCCCGTTCGGCGAAGACCCGATTCTTCCCGGCCCACCTTCATGACGATTCTCAGTCCATGATCTGATGGTTCGTTCATACCAGACAGTGTAGCACAAACCTTCGCATGGTATTGTCCACATACCATTGCTGAGCCAGGGCGAATATGAGCGATTTCTCGAATTTCCGCGCCGTCTACAACGAGCTGACCGACGCTGTAACAAGCGCAAAATATCAATTCTTCAAAGACCATTTGGAGAATTTCCACCGTAACATCGACGACACGCCAAGAGCGCACCGCGTCGTTTCCGACCTGGAGAAGCGCGTCGATTTTCCGACATGGTACGCGGAGTGCAAGGAGACGATTGGATCGATGGTCGGGAGCGGGACGCTCGCATGGCCGAAGGACAAGACCGACAGACTGGCCATGCACGTCGCCCTGCTCCGGGCGCTCGGCAATGCGAGCTGGATATGTATGACTTCTGTGCCGCCTTCCTGTACACGGCTAACGATTACAATACTATGTCTATGATATATCCCGGCAACTCTTCCTGCCGACGACGCGCGAGTTGATACGCTACATTGAACGGCATTTCGATGCTGCCGACATTCCAGCATCCGACCGCATCGTCACTATCAATCACAACAGCAAGGAATATACCGATGCCGACGGGGCGATGGCGGAACTTGAAACAGCCATCCGCGAAGCCAACGACTTTGACGATCCGGCAGAGAGGGAGCAGCGCGAGGCGAAAATCTCCGCCGCGCGGCGCCTCATAAGATCGGCTCGTGTTCGCGTCGATCTGCTCGTGGATCTGATTAAACCAACTGTCGTGCAGTATGCGACAAAAGTGAAGGATGGTATCGTCGCCAACGCAGCCAACGCGACCGTCACCGCATTGGGCGTGTTGCTCGGGTACGCGTTCAAGGCGCTACTCGGCCTGTAGCGTTATAATCAACAGCTCGCCGTTCGCCACAGACCAAAAAGTGCCTGACGGCAACATCAACCCGCACGGTCATCGTTGAATCTGCTTCGTCAAATCGCAGTAAATCAGGTCTCCAGTAGTCGGCTTGGCGCGTTAAGGGGCCCTTTAAGCCGCCTCCGTTCGAAGCAGTTTTGAAGGAAGCTGAGAATGGGGATCGCTTCTCCAAACAGCAGCAGAGCTGACCGACCCTCAATCGCCTCGGAATTCTCATGTTTGTCTTTTCCAGGAGGGCAATTCAACAGCGCCTTCATGACCTACGAAGTGCTCGACCATGATCAGTGCGACAAAACTGCCGCTCGCCTTAACAAGCCAGGTAGCGACCGACTGGCAGCGATGTGGGAGATAATTTTCCTCTATGCTTTTGGCAAAATAGGAAAGCTCACGTCTGAGCAGGCGCTCGCAACCGGCAAGAAGCCGGATATCAGCTTTAGCTTTCTGGGTGAAGCTGCAGTGGGGTTGATCGCCGACATCACTGCTGTTTCGGATGACGGCCTCGATAAGGATAATCCGATACAACAACTCTCCGCGGAGATTGCGCGCGAGGCCAAGAAGGCCGGACTACCCCCGGGCGGCATCGAGGCGGCAGATTTATCTAAGCCCTTCCATAGCGAGCCGCAGCGACTTCGGGATGCGCTGCGCCTTTCCGGCTGAAATAAACGCCACGCGTACACGCGCCGTGACTATGAGATCGTCTCCGCGCCTGCATTCCTGCAGCAAGGCAATCGACGCTCCCTCACCTCTTGCGGGACTGTCACGACATCAAGCAGGTCATCCAAGACCGCCGGTTTTAGAAAATCGATCGTCATGGAGCGGACAACGAAGGCAAAGCCGGGCGCATCGTTCTTGGCTTCTTTGAGTAGCGCTTGCTGAGTGGTTCCGAGCAGGCGCAAGTAGTTCGTTCTACCGCGTTCCATGAAGCGCAAAAAATTTGCGTGATAAACAATCTGACCGGAGTCAGTATCTTCGAAATAGACGCGGACCTGCATATGATGGCCGCCGTCGCGAAGTTCGCCATCAAGAGAAGCTGTCACAATGCGGTTCCCTTACTGCCCTTCTGGGACGAATTGTCTTGCACAGACGCGCGTTTCCGCAGCAAGTGCCAATGGGCTTGGTGCGTGCAGGTGGAGGCTCCCGGCGCAAGGCCGCTCGGAGACCGGTTGCTGTTGCGAGAAGCCGGAACCCCCTATCCAGATTTCGGGCAAGTCCCGCACGCACGGATGGTTTGCAGAGCTCTTATCGCTGCTCAGCAACCCTGAGGACCGAAGTCGCCCCACCGGCAAGTGCCTTGATATCCGCGTAATCTGCGCTTCGCAGGCCAAAGTTGGGATTGCCCGGCAGTGCGGATTGTTCAGCAAGCAGTCCTGTTCCGCGGAATCCTACCATTCATAGCAATTGTTAAACTCCGGCCGGTCAGCCATCGCGGCTGGATATTCCAGGTGAGATGGTCATGGAGATCGATGAAACCGGGCAGAATGATCCACGGCACTTTGACTGGAGAGTCGGCCGCGCCGACGCGCTGCGGCCGGGCCTCGTCGCTCGGTACGACGCGCACCGCGCCTGGGAAGTCCGCGCCGAGCGCCGCCACGAGATCGAAGCCGCTCCGTGGCCACCCCGCCGCAAGAAAGCGACGAGTTCATTTGCATATCCGTCACGTGCCGGGACGCTGCCTTTATCAGCCGAGCGATTCGGTCGTAAGGTCGCCGTTGGAGCAGATGTTCGAGTTCGGCATGAGAGGCCGCCATCGTCATTCAATATTCCGCGTTGTCGTGTTCAGCCGTGTCCGGCTGAAGACGTTAATGTCCGGGGCCAGACACTGAGGCGCGAGTATTCCGTCGGTGGACGCGAAGCACATGGTTCTGCCCTCTTCAAGCGAGGCTCGCAAATGTCTTTTGTGGCACGTGGATTGCTGGGACACCGTAAAGGATCCGCACGACCATGACGGTCTCGCATTCGCCGGCCCAGGAGTTCAAATGAAACTTGCTCGATTGATCCAAATCAATGCCATGGACGCTGCGCTGTTGAGTGCGGTCCCGCCTAAAGCTTTGCCGCGTCCCTCGCGGGTGCCGCTGTCGTTCTTCGCGTTGGATAACTCTCAAGACCACCAGACGCGACTAGCATTCAGCGCGCTTACTCCCGAGCAAATCCAAACCAGTGTGACACGTTTGGGCGGCTGTGTGGCGAATGCATGCAGCGGCATGCGAATGTCGGCGTCGGATCGGAAGGAAACCAAATCAAGCTTGGTCTCGGGCAATGGCCGCCTCCTTTCGAAGAGGGGAGCGGACCGAAGTTGTTCAATGGCACGCTGGAGCAGATCGAGCTCGGCGCCCGACTCGGCGCTGGTCACACTCGGAGGTGGAGCACCACGAGCAGTATTCGCACTCCTCGGCGCCTGAAGCCTTCCTCGGTGCCGTTTCGCAACGCCGAAGGACATTCGGCCTCGGCCACGGCATCTGTCTTCCTCGCGGAACCATAATCATCCCGCGCGTGTCGCCGAGCGGATGGCGACACTCGTTCTGATCTACGGTGGTTACCTCGAGTGGGAGCCGACAAATCCGCGCCTTTGATCGAAATGCACGACTTCGGTATCGAGCCCGAGCTGAAGAGCGCGATGTGACACGAGGAACGGAGCTGCCATCGCGGCTTGCCTTCACACGAAAGCTAGAGGAGTTTAGAAAAATGCGCGCGCCGACCTATTCCGAGGCCTTGGAATTCGCGATCGACCGCTCGTACGACATCAACCTTGACATGTTGAGGTCACGGAATTTGCACCTTGACACGCACAACGATTATCTTGTCGGCACATATCCGCCTCTCAAGGCAATGGGCGACCTGAACGCCGAAAAGTTGTTGCTCCAGGTTACGTCGTCAATTGATCTCTATTTTCACATCCCCTTCTGTGATCAGTATTGCACCTTTTGCCACTTCGCCAAGGAAATCAATCCATCTTCCGGGCGAGTGGAGCGCTATCTGGCGGCTTTAGATAAAGAGATGAGTTGGTCGGACGCGGCGCTGGCTGGCAGAGCTGTTGAGACTGCTTTTTTTGGAGGCGGCACTCCCTCGTTCTTGACCAACCGTCAACTCGAAACGCTATTTGGTATGATTAGCCGGCGCTTTGATTTGTCTAAGTCGGAGGTGAGTTTCGAACTGCATCCCTCTCTTGCAAAGGAAGTGGACGCTGCAGATCGCATATCCACACTGCTTAGAGCCGGCGTAAACCGCTTCGTATTGGGCGTTCAGAGTCTAGATCCTAGCATTTTACGCATATTGAACCGCGGGCACCACGTGGACGAGGTAGTACAACTCGTAAAGTTACTGAATGAGATGGGCGTTGAGAATCTGTCGCTTGACCTCATGTATGGGTTGCCGCAGCAAACGCTCCGGAGCTGGTACGACTCACTTATCGGCTTACTGGATATGGGAATAGAGAAGTTCAATGTATTCCCATTGATGTTTAAATCCACAGACCCCGTAGCCCGCCATTTGGCTCGGGGACGATATCAATTTGCTGGGGCTAAGGAGCGCATTATCATGCATTTTATGGCCGAGCACATCCTCACGAAACTCGGCTATCGCCATGGGCCGATTTTCTATTGGAGTAAGCAGCCGCAGCCACACTCGGTTCAACAGAGCCGCAAATACGATTCCTGGAACGACAATAATCTGGTCCCGTTTGGGGTTGCCGGATTTGGTTACATGAGCCAGTGCCAGTTCTATAACGAGGCAGATTTGGATCGCTACCTGTATAGGGTTGAGGCGGGCGAGAAGCCAGTGTGGAAGGGTGTTGTCCTGTCGCAAGATGATCTCATGCGCAGAACGGTAATGTTTGCCCTGCGAAGCAGCGGGGTGTTGCTCTCCCGCTTCGAGCGGGAGTTTGGGGTGTCCATCGAGAAATGCTTTGGCCGCGAGCTTGAACTCTTGAATGAGGCAGGACTCATCTGCATCTCAAACGATGGCCTGCTTTCGTTAACCGCCGCCGGCACCATCAATTCGGGCGCCGTATCGCTGCTATTTTTCTCGAACAGTATACTTGAGCGGGTCGCGTACAACGACAGTAGGATAGTAGACAAACGAACTGATCTGCTCGAAAAACATGATTACTCACCGGCCGGACGATACGGGTCAAGTGCCGAAATGCAAGTTGCTTTTCGATGAAGTCGCGGGCGCCGCAAGGGTCGCCCTGCCAGGCGGAGGACATATTTTCGCATCTGACCGATAGCATTGATCGCCGGCAGCGAGAACGCCCGCTTGGGCCGGTCAGCAATTTTGTCGCCGATCAACTGCCGCACTGCATTGCGGAGATCAAATGCAGTGAACGACCAGATGAAGCGGTTAAGGCTCTTGGGCGTAGCATCAACGCGATGATTGCGGAGACGGACTATGATGCGCAGCTGCTCAGTCTGCCGCAGCCGGACTTCGAGATCGCTAAGACAGACATCCAATATCTCGTAAATTGTGCTTATCAGATGTCTGCGTTTGCCGGCCTTCATCCCGTGGACGCCGAGCTGACGGTGGGAGAGGCACTGAGCCGCCTTGCGCGCTCAAGTTGTCAACGGCAGCCTGGCATTGAGGTCCTCTCCTATGAAGATATGATCCTTACGAATCCATTGCAGAACGATCCACGCGTATACTGCCTCGGCGCGGCCGGGGTCGAGGAGCGAGATTTTTGCTTGGGCCATCAGATCATCGAGAGCGAATTGCAGTCAGCAATGGACGCTCTGCTTAACTTGCGTGATGTGGCCGACGTGGATGCGGGGCAATGTCTCGCGCTATGCCTGGAGCGCCTTGAGTCAGCAAACTATGTTCTGACGCGCTTTTATGAACATATGTCGCCGGACTTATTTGGCCAATTTCGTGTGTTTTACGGAAAGAATCCTTACAAGAATACGCTTGGTCCAAGCGGCCGCTTCTCGGCCCGTATCGTGGCGGTCTCGGTGCTACTGGTCGGTGAAGAACTCTTCCACCAGAAACCGCAATTTTATAGGGATCTGTATCGGCTGTCCGAATATTATCCGCAGAGATGCATTCACGAGGTATTCCGCTGGCTGTCGTCAGGCAAAGGGAGTGCACCGCTCAAGCCGGGTTGGCTAAAGGGGAAAGCGGACTTTCCCAGGGTTGCGACCATTTCGCCAGTCATGGAGCATCACGGCGGCGAAATCGGAACGCTGCGCACGTCCTGTGTTTGTGCACTAGATCGGTTTACCCGGATGCACCGTAGTACGGCCTTAAAATATACGGTTGAGCCGGGTCGTCCAGTTGTCGGAGTTGAGGTATCGGAAAGTGTTGAGGCTGTCCTTTCTCAGCGGCTGTTGACAGAGGCGCGCCGGTAAGCTGACGGTGGTCTCTGCGTGGCGAAAAGCAGACAACGATGCCAGAGGCGCAGGCGTCCGACACCGGTCGAGAGGTGATAGTCGATGTCTCAAGACGAACTGATCCTTCGTCGGTTCGAGTCTGGGGATAGCGATGATGTATGGCATCTGCACAGAAGCGCATCGCAGGATGTTGGTGTGTGTGGCCCGGAAGGGGCCTGGGAGGATGATTTACGCAATATCGGGGAAGTATACATCGCCTCGGGCGGAGACTTCGTAGTTGCGCATATTGGTCCCCGACTCGCTGCCATGGGTGGGCTGAACCCTTTTGATGATGATGTCGCAGAACTTAAACGTATGCGGGTCGACCCCGTCTTTCAGCGACGAGGGTTTGGAAGGAGGGTTCTTCGTGAATTGGAGTCGCGAGCTCTTGCTCTCGGTTTCAAATGGATAATGCTCGACACAACAACGATCCAAGTAGGGGCCCAAAGACTTTATGAGAGCTCTGGCTATGTTCGCCGCAGGGAAGGGATGTCGCACGGATATGCAGTGATCTTTTACGAGAAGCGGCTCATTGGCCAGGATGACCCCGCATGAGCAAATGAGGTTGTGAGACCGGATAATCCAGTGAAGCTCTACGGACGCGCAACGAGCACAAATTCAATCACTGCCCCTGACTAGCCCAAACGCCCAAACTCGCTCCTTGGGAATGATGTCGAATGCGCTCAGATAAAACCGTAACATCCGCGAGGATTTTCTCGTTGAGTCCCGCGAGATCTGCGATCGGAATGAATCGTGTCACTGTAGCTGACAAGGACGTGAAGGTTTTGCGACCGATAGGCGTCGAACGCACGCACAAACTCACGCCTGGCCGAACCAGCGTTGAATTCAAAACGAGAGCTGACACTGTGCGCCAGCGGCGGATAGGCGAAGACGCTCTGGAGCGTCGTGGGCTCGCGACGTGAGCGGATGGCGCGAAGCGTCGAAAGTCAGCGGAAGTCGGGGCCGCCTGTTCAGACGGACGGTCGCAACCTGCATAGCGTGGGACAGACTTAAAGGTCCCCGTGAAGATGCGATAGCCCAGCCGCTTGAAATGCCTGGACACGGTGCATGTGCCGGCGAACGGATCGTAGAGCGAGTGGCCCCGGCGCCATGCGCGCGGCAAAACTCTCCAGCCAGGGCAGCGTCGCGGTCTTCGAGACGATATAGCGCATCAGGTCTACCGCCTTGTCCGAACCGCGTCGTCGACCTCGAATGCCTCAACTGCACGCAGCAACAAACGCAACAGATTTCATGCATATGCGCCATCACGACAGCCGACCGCTCCGACCGAGAGTCGTCCCAATCCAATCATGAGACGCGCTGCATCAGTCTCTGTGATAGGCCTATCGTTCATCGCTCGCCAAACCAGCGTCCGCTCCAGCTTCAGCTCACTGGCAAGCTGCGCAGCACTCCAGCCGAAGTTCTGCGATAACTCGCGCAAGCCCCTGGCTATGTCCCGATCTGGCTTGCCAGCCGGCATACAAATCCACCTCGATTTAACCGCAACATTCTGTTGCGTATGGAATCCAAAAGTCCGCTCTTGGCGCGATGCTGGGCGGTGGGTGCACGGGCGCGTCCAATCGCCCCTACGTCGGGTCAGCTTATGGTCGTCGCCCTTCCAGATCGTGATGCTACTCGGGCGTATCGACCAGTTGCGTGCCGTAGCGCTCGCAGGCTCTCAACTAAGGACCCAGCTCGCACCCTCCTGAATCACGACCGAGTACCAAACCCGCATCGGGCAGCTGCGGATCGGGTCTCACCAGGGTGCTCACGCCCGCATTCGGATCAACTGCCATTCCGTAGTTTCGTTCAAGCAGCTCTCGCAGGCGCTCGATGCGAGCGAACCGGAATGGATGGACCGGTTTGATCATCGGGCCAGGCCCCTCGGGTCGAATGCGAACAATCGGATGATGAAAATGACGAGCGGGCGACGGGTGACGTTCATGAGTCGAGCTGTCGGTTCTCCGCCGAATGCCAGTCCGCGCCGTGGAGGCGGATCATCTCCCGACGGGACCGCTCGATGAAGATGCGCTCAACGCAAAGGCCGGCTGTCACTGAAGCCGCCAGCGCAAGGCCGCAGACCATATAGTCATTCATGAAATTCCAAAACATGTTGCAGCCGGCAACTCCTACAAAAGTAAGTGCCATGACAGTATTGTGCAAGCACTCGCCGCGATGGCACCCAGCGGCACGCCCGGTTGCCACTCGACTACTTAGTTACGATGAACGCGGGGGAAGGATGGAGGTCACCGCCGACTGGTTTTGGGAGGGCAATGTTGTCGAGACGATTGCCCGGTTTCTCGCAGACGACGACTGGACCATCGTCGGCAAGGCCGACACCCATTCCAAGGAGCGCGGCGTCGATATCTATGCCACCCGCGGCCGCCGGATCCTGCTAGTCGAGGCCAAGGGCTATCCCGCAAAGACCTACCGGGATCCGCGTCGTGCGGGCGAAGTCAAGCCGACCAACCAACCAATCAAGCGCAGCAATGGTACTCGCACGCCTTGCTTAAGGTGATGCGTCTGCAAACCAAATACCCGGACGCCGTCGTCGCTCTCGGGTTTCCTGATTTCCCGCGCTACCGTGCATTGTTCGAGGAAACTCGTGGCGGCTTGATCAAGCTTGGGGTCGCAATGCTGACGGTACGCGCGGACGAGAGCGTAGAGATATGGGGTTTGAATGGCCAAGATTGAGGACCACAAGTACACGATCGAAGAGGCGTTCAGGGAATGCTTTTATGTCGTTCCGGACTATCAGCGTGAGTACGTCTGGACCGAGAAGGAGGTCCAGCAGCTCTTGCAGGACATCGACGAGGAGTTTGATGTCGGTGATCGGCGCGAGTATTTCATCGGCACCGTCCTTGTCTCGCCGACGGCACAGAAAGGTCATTTCGAGGTCATCGACGGCCAGCAGCGCCTGACCACATTCTTTTTGCTCTTATGCGCCTTGCTTCAGCGCTTCCAGGGCCAGCCCGCAATATCCGCTGTTTACGGGATTGCTTTCGACGAGCTACACCGATAGCGGCGGTAATCTCAGGACCAGCCTTAAGCTGGAGCCCCGCTACGAACGCGCTGGCGAATTGATGAATCGCATCGTCGCGGCCGAAGCCGATCCGCAGACGACCAAGGCCAAGGTCGCCGCCGCCGGCATCCCGAAGTTCGGCTCGCTCGATAAGCTGCTCGGTGCATACGCGACGATCCATGCGTTCTTTGACGCCAACTACAAGGATATCGACGCGCTACGCAAATATTGGGGCTATCTCGCCAACAACGTCGTCTTCATCCGGATTTCGACCGACGTCAGCAGCGCGCTCAAGATTTTCGAGACCATTAATGAGCGCGGCGTCGGGCTCAATTCAATGGACTTGCTCAAAAATCTATTGTTCACGCAAGTGAAGCCGGAAGAGTTCACGCGCCTGAAGGACGAGTGGAAGAAGATCACCGGCCCGCTTGAACGCAACAAGGAGAAGCCGCTGCGTTTCCTGCGCTATTTCATCATGGCCAATTACAAGGTGAAGAACGAACGGCGTGACGGCGTGGTGCGCGAAGACGAAATTTATGATTGGCTGATCGACAAAGACAATGCCGAGCTGTGCGGCTATCGCAGCGATCCCTTCGGCTTTGTCCGCAAAATCATCCGTAGTGTCGAGCACTACATCGGCTTCACTGAAGGCCGTGGCAATGACGGCGCGTCCAGCGTCGCCATGGATACACTCCAGCAGTCTTGCGGTGCTGCATTCAGCTTGCATTATGTGCTGCTTCTGGCCGCCGCGAATTTCCCGAAAGCCTTGTTCGACCACTTCGTGCGGCAGCTCGAAAGCTTCCTGTTCTACTATATCTTCACCAAGACGCCGACCAAGGATCTGGAGCGCAATTTCTCCCTTTGGGCCGACGAGCTGCGGGAGATCGCGGAAATCGCCGACGCGAAGGCGCAGAAGACGCGGCTCAACGAGATCGTGGCGGAGCGGCTGCACAAGAACATGGTCGGCAAGGATGCCGAGCTTGGCGATACGCTGCGCCGCTACACGCTCGGATCGATGCAGCAATACCGCACGCGCTATCTGTTGGCCAAGCTCGCGCAGCATGTTGAAATGGCGTTCAAGGGTATGAGCGCGCCCGGTAGCCTTGGCGAATTCACCGCGCTTGAGATCGAGCATATTCTGCCCGACACTCCCGAAGCTGATCTCCACCAATCTTTTACGACCGGCAATCCCGGCAAGGGCTACGATGACTACAAAGTACGGCTTGGCAATCTGACGCTCCTCGAAAAGCCGATCAACATCGTCGCGAGCAACGGGTTCTTCGAGAAAAAGAAGCCGGAGTACGGGAAATCCGGAAATTATCTGACGCGCAGCATTGTCGCCTTGAATCCGGTCGGGAAGAATTCGTCGATCACACGCATCAACGAAAAGCTACGGGCCTTTGAGAACTGGTCGGCGCACGACATCGAACAGCGGCAGGATATGCTGATCGCGCTCGGTAAAGACGTGTGGCGTACCTCGCCGATCGATGTGACCTGAGCGTAGCGCTATGGCGAAGAACCCGGGAAAAGGACGGTGCGTTCACTGCCTTAAAGAAGGGGTGGAGCGCAATTGGGATCACGTGCTTCCAAAGTCTTGGTATCCCGACACGACGGCCGCTGACATGGAAAAGTGGCAGATTCCGTCGTGCGTTGCGTGCAACGACCGCTACGGAAAGCTGGAACGCGATTTGATAGGCCGCTTAGGGCTTACGCTTGACGCAAACAATCCCGCTTCAGCCGGACTTGCCGAAAAGGCATTGCGCGCCATCAACCCGGACGCCGCCAAAAATGAGGGAGACGCCGCGGCGCGCAACGATCGGGCAAAGAAGATTCTCGGCGAGATGTACAAAGGGGATGAGCTCAAGGGAAAGAACGTGGTGCCAGGTCTCGGAGAGGGTTGGGATCGTCCCCTTGAGGAGCAGCTTGGAATCAGCATCCCGGAGGAAAGTCTGCCCGCGATGACTGAGAAGATCGTGCGCGGCATCACGCTCCGTGAAGACGGCGCCTTTATCGAACCTGACCAAAAGATCCAATCTTTTCTGGTTAAGGACGGCGACGTGAACGTCGTAAAAGAGATGCTCGATAGGGCCGGCAAGGTGTTCAAGAGAGAACCCGGCTTGGTCGTCCGACGGGCGCGGTCCAAGGGCGGCGACCTGTACGAAATCACCTTCTGGGACCAGTTGAAGATGTACGCGACCGTCTCCAAGCGGAAGCCGGCGCCTGCTCTATCCCCGCGCCAGCGCCGTGCACTCAGGCGGGCGCGGCTTAACGCGTGGCTACAACAGCGCGCAGGAAAGCAGGGCAGGCCAAAAGCCAAGGCACGAAGGGGCGCGCGAAAACGTGCGCGGCAGAAGCTGATGGTAGGCTGATCGCGCTCGGCAAAAAGGGGCGTGACGTACGTCGCGATCGATGTGGAAGCGTGGCGTTTTATACGCGATCGCCGTTAACTCGGAAAAATGCGCGATCGCGCATAAGCCTCACCTCGCCTAACAGTGCCGGCAGGTGGCCGAACGCGTAGACCGAAAACGGCAGGCGGACACATTCAATATCATCGAGATTGAGGGCCGATCCCGAGGCAATCTCGAGCCCGCCAGCGCCGTGCAGCCGGCGCAGCGGTTCCGAGATGGCGAGGGCGGCGGCGATCAAGCCCACGAAAGGCACGCCAACCGTGCGCGAGGAGAGTTGGGCCAGACCGCAGGTGTCGAGCCCGGAGTCTCGCAACGCGCTGTATGCGGGCATCGAGGAGACATCGAGTGCGCTTCCAGCATCTTCGCGGCGCCAGATTTGGTCGGGCCGCCGGGACGACGGAAAGGTGTGCAGCGAGAAATTCCGAAATCCGCCGGGACCAGCACCCAACCCGGCTTCCACCACGAGTTCGAATTTCGCGCTGCCAAGATCGGCGCGTGTCGGCGCGTTGTCGACGCCGCAGAAGGCAACCGCCGGATCGTGCGGACCACGCAAGGTCCAAGGTCCGAAGCGGCGCTCTTCAAGCACGGTGTTGAACCCCGCCGCCTCCAGCCAGCCCGCGACGACGCGGGTTTTCTTCGTTCCGACCAAAGGCAAGGACGACAGCAAAGAGGTGCTGTCAGGCAGAAAGACCGTGAACGCCGACAGCAGGCGGTCGACAAGGCGGAAGGTGCGTTGGACAAGGCTCAGCAGGAACACACAAAGCGGGCGGCCGCCATCCAGACCGAGGTCGAGGCGCTTGAAAAGAGATCGAGAACCGAAGTCTGGGATAAAGAGAAGGAGCGACTGGAAGCAGCGCTGCGGCGCGCGCGGGGTTAGTTTCTGTGGCGGCGCCCAGGCGTGAAAGGCCGGCGATCCCCTGCAAGCGTTCATCGTTCGGGATCTGGTACGCGTGCTGCGGCTTGGTTCACCGCGGCGGGGTCACGTCGCTCCTCAGGAGCGAGCTCCATGACGGCCCGATGTAGCTCGGCCGGAATCGTCAGCAAACTTTCCGGCGGCTTGTCCGCCCATTGCCAGAAGCGATCGAATGCATCCATCACAGGTCCTCCCGCAGGCCCCGGAAGAATGGGTGCCGGACCTTTCCCTCGGCCGACTTCGCGCGATGCTCGATCTCGGCGAGCAACTTTGGTTCGACCCAAATGCCCTTATGTGCGATCCGCTTCGTGTACGGCTGCGTCCTCCGGATCAGCGGCTTCAGTCTCTTCTGGAGGTCAGCGGCGGAAGTCTTGTCAAATCCGTGGTCGACCTTGCCCGCATAGATCAGATCTTCGCCCTTGCGGCGGCCGACGTAGATGCCGTCCCATTTTCCCTCGTCGAGAGCGAAGCCGGCGATCGTCAGTGTCTCGCGCTGGATGCAGGTTTTCTTCACCCAATCGCTTGTACGGCCCTTCGGGTAGGGGCCGTCTCGCACCTTCGAGACGACACCTTCCAGGCCGAGCTTGCAGGCGTGCGCGAACATCTCGCGACCCTCGATATCGAAGCTCTCGCTGAACTGGACGTCGGTGCCATCGACGATCTTCCTTAGCTCGGCTTTCCTCTGGATCAGCGGCAGCTTGCGAAGATCGCGGCCATTCAGATAGAGCAGATCGAACGCCACCAGCACGATCTTGGTCGATTTGCCCTTGAGCTCGTTCTGCAGCACCGAGAAATCCGTAGTGCCGTCGGCAGCGGGGACGACGATCTCGCCGTCGATGACGGCCGAGCTCGCCTTGATGCGCCAGGCATCGTGCGCGACCTTATTGAATCGGTGCGTCCAATCGTGGCCGCGGCGCGTGAAAATCTTCGCCGCCTCGTTGGCCAGATGCACCTGGACCCGGTAGCCGTCGAATTTGATTTCGTGAATCCATCGTTCTCCGGACGGCACCCTCTCGATCGAGGTGGCCAAGGCCGGTTCGATGAAGCCGGGCATAGGCGCTTTCACGCCGATGGCCAGGGGCCTTTTACGCTGAAACGCCACTCAAACACTCCACGCAACAGCTGATTCAAACTGACACAGTTCGAATCGTTCCGGAACCGACGAATCTTGTGCTGCGTTGGGCTGTTATCAATCCGACAGGAGGAGCCGATGGCGGCAGCGAAGAAGAAGACGGCGCGCGGGCGCAAGCAGGACCGGGCCCGTGTGGCCGGCGGGCAAAAGTATGAAGTAGGGTACGAGTCCAAGAAGACAGGGCGGTCGGCGTCAGCGGTCAAAAAAGCTGTCAAAAAGTTCGGCCACAGCCGGAAGCGGGTCGAGAAGCGTCTCGGGCGTTAGTCACCTTTGCTGGCATCGATCCTTCAGGGCGTGCCTAGACCTCGGTCGGGCATTCGGGGCAGGTATCGCCGATCGAGTCCAGGACCTCCGTCACTGCGCTGGCGGCCGCCTCGGGCGGAAGACCCGGTGGCGGATCCTGGCGTGCGGATCTGCGCGGTCCTGCATCCAGCCGTGGTACTCACACTCGCGGATTGCGCCTGCCTCCTGTAGCACGGCTATAGCCCACCCCCGCACCGTGCGGATCGCCGTCCGCCTCTCCTTCTTCATCAGCATCACAATCGCTCCTGCGCGAGGGGCGAATCCTTGCGGCCCTCGATTCGTTCCGGCTGCTAACACAGAGCAGGGATTCCAAATCGTCGGGGCAGGTGCTTTCCACGTGTTCCGCCGCACTGTGCAAAACAGCCACGCAGCAATCTTGTCTCCTTGCCCGCGTCGCGCATGACGACTTTCAGGGTCTCGTCTGGCAAAGGGTGCTGCAGCGCCTTTGTCTCATCCCAAGCGGCGCATTGGGACGCAACTTATCCTCTTCGCCGGCTGACCAGCCTACCATCTAACGCGAGAACCTGCCGGCGCTGAAACTACTCGAGATCTGGCCGAAATCCAATCCGCGAGAATTGCGGTAGCTACAAGGTCATTGGAATGCGTCGAATCTCTATCGCATTGATGCTCGCCATTCTGTCGAGCGTGGCGCTGGCGGACGATTTTGTCGGACAGGCCAGCGTGATCGACGGCGACACGCTCGAAATACATGGAGTGCGCATCCGGCTTTGGGGTATTGATGCACCGGAGAGCAGTCAGCTGTGCCGCGGCGAAGATAGCTTACAATATCGTTGCGGTGCGCAGGCCGCGAACGATCTTGACGCCTTCATTGCCCGCCGTCCCGTCAATTGTGTTCCAGTCAGCCTCAACCCGTATGGCCGCACCGTCGCGACCTGCACGGTCGCAGGCAGGGATCTCGCTGAATGGCTTGTACTGAGCGGCCTTGCGTTGGATTGGCCTCAATACTCGAAGGGCCGATATCGGTAAGCTCAGCGCGAGGCTGAGCGTACCGGCCAGGGATTCTGGAAGGGAAGCTACGTCGAGCCATGGCGCTATCGTGCATGCATCCGGGCAAGTGGAAAGCCGGCCACCTGCTCGGATGACGCAAATGCCCATCCTTGATACGATTCCAGAGAGATGCCGATCCACAATGTGTGTTGGGCCAAGGTCGTGTCCCCGGTGGTGGTGGTCGGGTAGGATCGAGGCGCGTAGCGGGCTTCGGATGATGCCGACGTTTCCTCGATCCCCCCTATCATTCCGTACGGCGGGTTTTCCCCAGTACGGCTGCAAGGCTGGCATTTCAAGTGGCGCCTTCCCGGATGCCACACGCGCTTAAGTCTGCTCCCGACATACGCGCCGTGTCAGCCAGTTTGCCTCCACCCTTCGTGCACCTCGTGGTCCAACGGTTATCCCGCGCAGTGTCGGGCCGCGGGCTCGATCGTGCACCGCCATTAAAGTGGAATCACCACTCCTACCCCAGGGGTCCTCGCTCCTGCCCGGGTTATGTTGTCCCGGACCATCATCACTTAATCGACCCCATCCGCCCCACTCGCAGGCACATCGCGATTTCACCGCGGAGCGGCTTATACGCGATGCCTTCGCTGTGCGGGAGCGCCGAGGCGACCCGCGAGTGGTTCCGAGCTTTCGCTGCGCATTCCTTCCTGACATGCCGCCCTCTACGACCTCGGGGAGTCCGGACATCGTATCGTCCAAGTTCACGACGCCGACATGGTCTTCGCCACGAGCTAACCGGCTCGACACTCCCAATGCTCCCGCGATCCGTTTCACGCGGGCGCTCACTTTCGCGGCTTCACTGGTTTACAACTGTTGCGGCCTGTCAGGTTGCTCGCCTCCCCTAGACGGATCCGACCGGGATAAACCCAGCCACCGGAGGCTTTTACGTCCAGGCTTCCGACGGGTCGGTCACCCTTCCCGTCGCTGGATATGACTACGACATCGATTGGACTCCTGTGTCGGCGGGACTTGCACCCGCTGGAATGGCAGCTAGCTTCGCTGCACTAGCTCGGTAGAGCAAAGCCGCCCGTACGCGCGCCGTCACATAGCGCCGTAGCGGGCGGGCGGCTTTGCGGTGGTCACCGGCAGTTCGCCGATAGGGTCGGGTTGCTGACACCAACCTGATTCGAGGAACCACCGATGACCGATGAGATGATCAACCTCCGCACGCTCTTGGAGAAGACCCCTGATGCGGATCTACTGCGCGAGATGATCGGCTTTGCTGCCCAGCGATTGATGGAGCTGGAAGTGGAAGGCCAGACCGGGGCCGCCTACGGCGAGAAGCACCCGGAGCGTCTGGCACAGCGCAACGGCTACCGCGACCGGACCTGGGAGACCCGCGCCGGCACGGTCGAGCTTCGTATCCCCAAGCTGCGCAAGGGCTCCTACTTCCCTGGCTTTCTGGAGCCGCGCCGGATGGCCGAGAAGGCGCTCACCGCCGTGGTGCAGGAAGCCTATGTGCAAGGCGTCTCGACCAGTTCGGTGGACGATCTGGTGCAGGCCATGGGCATGACCGGCATCTCCAAGAGTCAGGTGAGCCGGCTGTGCGGCGAGATCGATGACAAGGTGAAGGCGTTCTTCGGCCGCCCGATCGAGGGCGACTGGCCGTATCTGTGGATCGATGCCACCGACGTGAAGGTGCGCCAGCAGGGGCGCATCGTCTCAGTCGCGGTGATCATTGCGGTCGGCGTCAACAGCGATGGCCGGCGCGAGGTTCTCGGCATGGATATCGGCCCCTCGGAGGCTGAGACGTTCTGGACAGCCTTCCTGCGCAAGCTCGCTCGCCGCGGCCTGCGCGGCGTCAAGCTGGTCGTCTCCGACGCCCACGAGGGCATCAAGGCCACCGTGGCCAAGGTGCTCAACGCCTCTTGGCAGCGTTGTCGCGTCCACTTCATGCGCAACGCGCTGGCCCATGCCGGCAAGAGCGGACGGCGCGTCGTCTCCGCCTTCATCGCCACCGCGTTTGCCCAGGACGATGCCGAGGCCGCACGAACGCAATGGCGCAAGGTCGCCGACCAGCTCCGCCCCAAGCTGCCGAAGCTCTCTGGCTTCCTCGACGAGGCCGAGACCGACGTGCTCTCCTATATGACCTTCCCGCCCCAGCATCGAAGCAAGTTGCACTCGACCAACCCGATCGAGCGCCTCAACGGCGAGATCAAGCGGCGCACCGAGGTGGTCGGCATCTTCCCCAATGAAGATGCCATCATCCGCCTCATCGGCGCGATCCTGCTCGAGCAGAACGATGAATGGGCCGTCCAGCGCGCCCGCTACATGACGCTGGAAACTATCGCTCCGTTGAGCGATGATCCAACCGTCAGCCTCCCGGCTATCGCCAGCTGACCAGTCCGGCTCTTGCCGGCGAACGCGGTGTCCCACCGCCAGTTACACCACGCTTAGGGACACGATCCGGTTCGACTAATGGCCGGACACACGTCCGCCTTGCGAGGAGCGATTCATCTGCAGGGTTTGCAATAAGCGCGGCACCATTCTAAGGGAGCGAAGTGACCCAACCATGCCCATGAAAAAGCGTACGGACTAAGAACTGCAACTCATCTCCACATCGTGTACGCGTCTGTAGCGCATCACTGCGCGCTCAGTAGCTAACTGGTTCTGGCCCAGGCTGTGTGAAAAGGCTCTGTTTCCTGTGATTCGCGCGGTAAGATTCCCGGCGATTTTGCGGGGCATCCGATGAAGCGCTTTGTTGAAGGATTGGATCGCGGGCAGAGCACACTGTTTCCGGCATCGCTCGACGACTATGTGACCGAGGATAACCCGGTGCGGGCGGTCGACGTGTTTGTCGACGGTCTCGATCTCGACAAGCTCGGATTTGTCGGTGTCCAGCCACTCGACAAGGAGCGATCCGGCTATCACCCCGGCATGATGCTCAAGCTCTACATCTACGGCTACCGCAATCGCGTGCCGTCGAGCCGACGCCTGGAGCGGGAATGCCAGCGCAATATCGAGATGATCTGGCTGACGGGGCAGTTGGCGCCAGACTTCAAGACCATCGCAGATTTCCGCAAGGACAATGGCAAGGCCATTCGTGAGGTCTGCCGCGAGTTCGTCGCGCTGTGCCGCAAGCTTGATCTGCTTGTTGCAGCGAGCGTCGCCATCGATGGATCGAAGTTCAAGGCCGTCAATGCGCGGGACAAGAACTTCACTGAGGCGAAGATGAAGCGGCGCCTTGAGCGGATAGACGAGAGCATCGCCCGCTATCTCTCGCAGCTCGAGACCGCCGATCGGCACGGCGATGCAGTGCCAGAGGCGAAGGTTGAGCGGTTGAAGGGTAAGATCGAGAAGCTCAAGGAGGAGACGGTCCGGCTCAATGCGATCAATGCGGAGATGATGAAGAGCGAGGACAAGCAGATCTCGCTGACCGATCCTGACGCGCGCTCGATGGCGACAAGTGGCAAGGACACCGGCATCGTTGGCTACAACGTTCAGATTGCAGTTGATACGCAGCATCATCTCATCGTGGCTCACGAAGTGACCAACGTGGGCACCGATCGCCACCAACTCGTCAACATGGCCGGACAGGCTCGCGCCGAGATGGCTGTCGAGACGCTCGAAGCCGTGGCAGACCGCGGCTATTACGATGGAGAGGAGATCAAGGCCTGCGAGGAAGCCGCCATCACGGTGACGCTGCCGAAGCCGATGACTTCGGGCGCCAAAGCTGCTGGCCGCTTCGGCAAACAGGACTTCGTCTATGTTGCTGCCGACGATGTCTATCGCTGTCCCGCCGGCGAGCGGCTAACTTATCACTATACGAACATAGAGGACGGAAAGACACTGCGCCGCTATTGGACAAGCACCTGCAAAACCTGCGCGCTAAAAGCTCAGTGCACGACAGGCCCCGAGCGCCGCATCTCACGCTGGGAGCACGAAGCTGTTCTGGAGAGAGTTCAAAATCGGCTCGACCAAAACCCCGATGCAATGGGTGTCCGCCGTCAGACAGTGGAGCATCCGTTCGGCACGATGAAGTGTTGGATGGGAGCAACACACTTTCTCACGAAAAGGCTGCCAAAGGTGGCCACCGAGATGGCGCTCAACGTCCTCGCCTACAACATGAAGCGCGTGATGATGATCGTGGGCGTGGGCGGATTGCTGGAGGCGATGCGGGCGTGAGGCCGGCCTTCTGAGCGATCAAATCAACGCCTACATGAAGCTCCTGGTTGCCACTGAGATGACGGGAGGTCGATTCCACCGAATTAGAAGCTCGGCGGCCGCGAAATGCCCCGGAGCGCCCCAAGTTGCGCGATTTTCACACATGGGGTAATTCCGGGCCAGAGCCATACTGAAGCTCTGCGAATCAGCTCTCCAGGAATCGATGAGGCTCACCTCTTGGGCCCCGCAAACCGGAGAGCTGCAATGGAGCATTATGTCGGACTGGACGTGTCCCTGAAGCTAACAGCGATCTGCATTGTTGATCGAACGGGAAAGATTCGACGTGAAGGAACTGTTCAATCCGACCCGGAAGCGATCGCAGCTTTCATCAAATCAAACGCTCCGCATGTCGCGCGGATCGGACTCGAAGCCGGAGCAACATCGACGTGGCTGTGCACTGAGTTGAAGAAGTTGGAGCTGCCCGTCATCTGCATCGACGCCAGGCACGCCAAGGCCGTTTTGAAAATGCAGATCAACAAGAGCGATCGCAACGATGCCATAGGCATCGCCCGCATCATGCAGTGTGGATGGTACAAGGAGGTGCGCGTCAAAGACCTCGACAGTCACGCGGTCAAGGCTCTCTTGGCGAGCCGGGCTCTGCTCGTCAAGATCAAGCGGGATCTCGAGAACCAAGTCCGCGGGTTCTTAAAGAATCTGGGGCTTGTTATTGGCCCAGCAAAGATGAACGTATTCGCGTTGCGTGCTGCCGAGCTCATCGAAGATCGGCCAGCACTCGCCGTTGCGGTAGCGCCGCTACTCAGCGCCCGAATGGCCATCGAGCAGCAGATTGTGGGCGG
>NZ_JADPKF010000113.1:0-96224 GCF_023073815.1 Bradyrhizobium sp. 157
CGTGTCGGGTCCGGGAGGCACGATATAGACGTTGGTCACGGCAGGGGATTCGTCGATCCGGAGCACCGGGAAATCGTCGAAATTGCCCTGTTGTACCTTGCCGTCCTTGAAGGTGATCGCGCCAGTTTTGGCGAAGCTCAGGCCCATGATCACAGCGCCTTCCATCTGCGCCTGGATCCGCTCCGGGTTGACGTAGGTTCCGCAATCGATCGCGGTATCCACGCGGGGCACGGTGAGCTTGCCCTTATCGTCGATTGCTACCTCGACAATGGTCGCGATATAGCTGACGAAGCTGCGGTGCACGGCAATGCCGAGCCCGTGGCCCTTGGGCACGGATCGTCCCCAGCCGCCCTTGTCCGCGACGAGCTCGATGACCTTGCGAAGACGCGCGGTGTCGATCGGATAGCTGTCATAGGGCTCACCATAGTTCCAGAGGTCTTTCACGGAATCGAGCTTGACGATCCGCGGAGCGCCGATCAGCTCCAGCAGCATGTCCTTTTGATCGCGTTTGGTGGCGTGGGCGATTTCGGCGACCATGGACTGCACCGCAAACGCGCGGGGAATGTTCGATACCGAGCGGAACCAGCCGATGCGGGTATGCGCGGCCGCTTCCGGATTTTCGCACTGGACGTTGGCGATCTCGAAGGGCATGTCGACCAGCCCCATGCCGAGTTCGAACGGCGCCTGATGCAGCGCACCGGCGGCAAATGTCGAGGCGATGCTCGGCGCGACGCTGCGATGCCGCCAAGCGGTCACCTTGCCGCTCTTGTCGAGACCGGCCTCGATGCGTTCGACCGAGACGGTGTGCAGGAAGCCGTTGCGAACGTCGTCTTCCCGGGTCCATTGCACCTTCACGGGGGCGCCGAGCTCCTTTGAAAGCAGGGCGGCTTCGATGGCGAAATCGCACTTCGACTTGCGCCCGAAGCCGCCGCCGAGCAGCGTGACATTGACGGTGACGTTCTCCTGGGGGATGCCGAGCGTCTTGGCGACGTCTTCGCGCGTTCCGCCCGCGCTTTGCACCGGCGCCCAGATCTCGGCCCTGTCGCCCTTGACGTCCGCAACCGCGACCGGCGGCTCCATGGCGACGTGGGCATGATGCGGCAGGTAGTACTCACCCACGATCACCTTGTCGGCGCTCTTCAAGGCGGCGTCCACGTCGCCTTCCTTGCGCACGACCAGGCCGGGCTTGCGCGCTGCTCCCTCGAGCTGAGCGCGGTAGGCGACCGAGTCGTATTTGCCGTTTGGCCCGTCATCCCAAACGATCTTCAACGCGTCACGCCCCTTGATGGCCGCGCCGGTGTTGCGCGCAATTACGGCGACCCCGCCGAGCGGCTGGAATTTTGAGGGCCACGGCCAGCCCTTGACCTCCAGGACCTTCTCGACGCCGGAAACCTTCATCGCTTCCGACCCCTCGAACGACACGACCTTGCCGCCGGTCACCGGCGGCCGGGCAATGACGGCATATTTCATGCCGGGCAGGCGGACGTCGGCGCCGTAACGCGCGGTGCCCACCGTGATATCGCGAAGGTCAACAATGCCGATCGCGCCCTTGCCGAGATAGCGGAAGTCCTTCGGATCTTTCAGCTTCAGGCCTTCGACACTCGGCACCGACCCCTTGGCAGCATCGGCCGCCAAGTCTCCGAAGCCAATGCGGCGTCCGCTTGCACTATGGACGACCTCGTGATTGACGGCCTTCACCTCGGTTGCCGGCACGCCCCAGCGTTTCGCCGCGGCTGTTTCGAGCATGGTGCGGGCCGAGGCGCCGATCTGGCGCATTGGCATCAGGTAATGCCGCGTGCTGCGCGATCCGTCGGTATCCTGGTTGCCGAACTTGACTTCGTCGCCAGGCGCCTGCTGGACACGAACGCGCGACCAGTCGGCTTCCATCTCTTCGGCGACTATCATCGGCAGGCTGGTGCGGACACCGGTTCCCATCTCGGCGCGATGCGCGACGATCGTCACCGTTCCGTCGGATGCAACAGAAACGAAGACGCGCGGGTCCACCACGACACCGTGCGGCATCTTGTCCGCGCCGGTTTGGTACGCGGCAAAGCCTGGGCGTGACATCACAGGCGCAGCCAAAACGAAGCCGCCGGCCAGGCCGAGGCCCTTCAGGATGCTGCGGCGCGAGACGTTGTCGATTTTGATGTACCGCTCAAAACCACGGAGCTTTCTGGGATTGGTGAAGACGTTCATGATCACACCCCCGTCGATGCGAGACGCACGGCGTTTTCGATGCGCTGGTAAGTGCCGCAACGGCAGATATTGCCCGCCATCGCTTCGCGTATTTGGTCGTGATTGGGTTTTGGATTTTCAATCAAAAGGGCGGCGGCCTGCATGATCTGGCCGGCCTGGCAAAAGCCGCATTGGGGAACGTTCAGCTGCCGCCAGGCCTTCTGGACCGCGTGATCCCCGGTCGGATGAAGGCCTTCGATGGTGGTGACCTCCCGGCCGACCACGTCGGAAACCGAGGTGATGCAGGCGCGGACGGCCTGCTTGTCGACGATAACGGTGCAGGCGCCACAGAGAGCCTGGCCGCAGCCGTATTTCGTGCCCGTCAATCCGGCTTCATCGCGGAGAAACCAGAGTAATGGAAGATCCGGGTCGCCGTCCCAGCTATGCTCCTGGCTATTGATCTTCACCTTGATCATGATCGTTCCTCGCTCTTCATAAGCTGCTGATGTTTCTTCGGCGTGAGCGAGAACATATTTCCTAACCGCTCAACACCGTTGCTTTACGAGTTTGATCGCGTGGCCGGAGAGCCGGCCTTGCTTGGCAACCGTTGGCTGAATTGTTCGATTTGCTTTGAATTTTGGTGGGCCATCCTCCTGCCTAGACATTCGTCGTGTTTACAGGACAGCGCGGCGAGACGGGCGCCCTGAGGACGCTATCAGAAAGCACGCCGGACCGAATTCACAACGTGTTGTCTTTGCATTCTATTTTGGACGAAAGGAGGCCGCCCCCGCGGAGCTGCCAGTTTTTCCTGGCGGCTGTTATGCAGAACCCGCTTTGCAAGGGTTCGCGGACAGGCCGGTGCGATCAGCACCGCATCGCCCCGCTAGGCTCTCCCGCTAGCTTGCAAGCTGCGCCAGCCCTTTCCAGTCGAATGTTAGTCCATGGCCGGGCCGCGTCGGCGCCAATGCCATGCCTTCCTGGAGGCCAAGCGGGTGCTCGATGTAGCTATCGAGCCCAAATCCGTGCGCTTCGAGATAGGAGCGGTTCGGACAGGCCGCGAGCAAATGCACGGTAACGTCATGTGCGCCGTGGCTGGTAACCGGTAGATTGAACGCTTCCGCCAGCCGCGCGATCTTCATGAAAGCTGTAACCCCGCCGCAATTGGTGACGTCGGGCTCGGGATAGGACACCGCGCCGGCCGCGATATAGTTCTTGAACTCCCATAGCGTGCGCAGGTTTTCGCCGGCCGCGATCGGAACGCCGCCGGCAGCCATGATGCGGGCGTGGCCGGCAATATCGTCGGGAATGATGGGTTCTTCGAGCCAGGTGAGATCGTAGGGTTGCAGCGCGCGTGCCGCGCGGATGGCTTCCTCGACCGTCCATTTCATGTTGGCATCCGCCATCAGCGGAAAGCCGTCGCCAAGATGTTGGCGCATCGCCCGCACCCGCGCGACGTCGGATGCCAGATCGGGGCGGCCTACCTTCATCTTGATGGCGCGAAAGCCCTTGGCGAGATTGTCGTCAGTTTGCTTCAAGAGCTGCTCGATGGACAGATCGAGATCGATGCCGCCGGCGTAGCAGGGCACGTGGGCGTCGAAGCCGCCCAACATGCGAAACAGCGGCAGATTGGCGCGGCGCGACTTCAGGTCCCACAGGGCGATATCGAGCGCCGAGAGCGCAAGCACCGGCGGTCCGCCGCGTCCGCCGTAATGCAAGCTCCACCAGACGTGATGCCAGATGGCTTCGGTGTCATCGGCCTCGCGGCCCTCGATCAGTTCGGGGATCTCCCGCCGGAGGATGTCGGCAATCGCGCCGCCATTGCGGCCGACGGTGTAGGTATAGCCGACACCTTCGGCCTCGTCGGAATCGCGAACACGACATGTCACCAGTTCGAAGGCTTTGAGTTCGCCGTGCGTGCTGTCGGAAAGGGTAACGGGCAGGGGGATCCGGTAGAGTCCGGCCTCGGTTGTCTTGATAAGCGCCATTGTGTTTCCACCCGGTCTTTTTCATTGACGTTAAGTCGATCTTGCCCGCTTAGCAATTGCTTGCAGCGCCCCGGATGGGAACCGCCTCGCAGTCGGCTCGTTCGTTGTCTTCGACGCGTTGCGTGCTGCTAAGCCGCGTTCAAGGCCTGTGCGATATCAGCGATCAGATCGGATGGGTGCTCGATACCGATCGACAGCCGGATCGTGCAGTCGAGAACGCCTATTTTCTGACGGATGTCAGCCGGAACGCCGGAGTGGGTCATGCTCGCGGGCAGGCTGGCAAGCGACTCGGTGCCGCCCAGGCTCACCGCCAGCTTGAGGATCTGCAGGGCGTTCAGGAATTTGAATGCGGCGGCTTGGCCGCCGACGATGTCGAAGGAGAATGTGGAGCCCGCACCAGTGCATTGCCGGGCAAACAGGCGGCCGGCGGGGGATTGCTCATCGTGATGACCGAGGTAATGGACCGTGGCCACTTTTGGGTGGTCGCGCAGGTAGTCCGCGACGAGCCGCGCGTTTGCGTCAGCTTTCTCCATGCGGAGGCCCAGCGTTTCGAGCGACCGGCTGATCATCCAGCAGGAATGGGGGTCCAGTTGGGTGCCAATCGCGCCTCGCAACGCCTTGACGTCTTTCATGAGCGCCTTTGAGCCGAGCGCAGCGCCTGCGATCAGGTCGGAATGACCGCCGATATATTTGGTCAGCGAGTACAGCGAAAGATCCGCACCGTGTTCGATCGGTCTCTGAAACACCGGTCCGAGCAACGTATTATCGCATGCGATGATCGGCGTACTCCCTTGGGTTTTGCCGATCATCTCGGCGACGCGGCGGACCATCGCTATGTCGACCAGTCCGTTGGTGGGGTTGGCCGGCGTCTCAATGAAAATCATCGCGACCCGGCCTTTGCGCATGGCGTCCTCCGCTGCCGCTCTCATTGCGGTTTCGTCGATGCCGTCGGAAAAGCCCACCGCGCTGATGGAGAGGTTTGCAAGCGTCTTCGCAAACAGGGTCTCCGTCCCGCCATACAGCGGCTGCGAGTGCAGAATGACGTCGCCAGGGCGGACGAAGGCCAGGATTGTGGTCGAAATCGCGGCCATGCCCGACGAGAACAGCGCGCAATTCTCGGCGCGCTCGTAGACCGAGAGCCTGTCCTCTACGATCTCGCTGTTGGGATGATTGAAACGCGAGTAAACCAGCCCAGCGCCCATCCCCTCGGGCGGCTCGCGCCGGCCCGCAACGTAATCGAAGAAGTCCTGTCCGTCTTCGGCAGTCCTGAAGACGAAGGTCGAGGTCAGGAAGACCGGTGGTTTGACGGCTCCTTCCGACAATTGCGGATCGTACCCGTAGTTCAGCATCAGCGTTTCCGGATGCAGCATGTGGTTGCCGATGTGGGTCTTGGACGGAAACGGTTTCACCATGGGTTGTCTCCCTGTCGGGATGCGGAACGTCGCGCTGCGTTGGAGGTGCGCAATCGCGAGGCGATCAGGAGTGATGGATGCGATCGTACCCAGCGGCTCCAGTTGACGTTGTCAGGGATCAGCGTAGCAAACTTCGGGACTGATTTCACCGCATCCGGGGCGGATTTCGCAGTGCGCGATCGTCAGGCATGAACCGCAACCTTCAACGCCTCGGCGCGGATCTCTTCGACAAGCCGTTCCTTCAAACTGACGAATTTGGGCGTGGTCTTGATCTTGTAGGATCGCGGGTGGGGTAGATCGACCGCGATCTCGGCCTTGATGCGGCCGGGGCGGGCGCTCATGACGATGACGCGGCTGCCGAGGAAGATCGCTTCCTCGATATCGTGGGTAACGAACAGCACAGTTTTCTGGTCGCGCTCCCAGATGCCAAGCAGCATTTCCTGCATCAGCACGCGAGTTTGATTATCTAGTGCGCCGAACGGCTCGTCGAGCAACAGGATTTTTGGATCGTTGGCAAGTGCCCGCGCGATCGCCGTGCGTTGCTGCATGCCGCCGGAGAGTTGCTTCGGCCAATGATTCTCAAACCCCGATAGGCCGACCCGTTGGATGAAGCCGTCGGCGATCTTGCCGCGATCCGCTTCGGAAACACCGCGTTCGCGCAGGCCGAACGCGATGTTTTCGCGCACGGTCAGCCATGGAAACAGCGTGTAGGACTGAAATACCATGCCGCGATCGGCGCCAGGGCCAGTGACCTCTTGCCCGTCAAGAATGACCCGGCCGCTGGTCGGCCGGTCAAGTCCGGCGACGATGCGCAGCAGCGTCGATTTTCCGCAGCCCGACGGGCCGAGAATGGTAACGAAGTCATTGTTGCCGACGTTGAGGTCGATTGGCTCCAGCGCCCGTGTCGGCGCATGGCCTTGGCGCGCGGGGAAGGTGCGGGCGACCTGATCGATTTTCAGCTCAGTCATGCCAGTTTCCACGGAAACAGCCAGGCGTTGAAGGCCTTGAACAGAAAGTCCGACACCAAGCCGATCAGCCCGATCACAATGATGCCGAAGATGATCTGGCCGGTGTTGAGCAGGGCTTGGCTGTCGGTGATCATGTGGCCGATGCCCGATGATGAACCGATCAGCTCGGCGACGATGACGTAGGTCCAGGCCCAGCCGAGGACGAGCCGAAGGATCTCTGCGACCTCGGGGGCAGAGGAGGGCAGCAGCACCCGGTTGATGATGCCGCGGTCGCTGGCGCCCAGCGTGTAGGCGGCTTCAACGAGGTCACGCCTCGTATTTCCGACTGTCACGGTCACCATCAGAATGATCTGGAAGACCGAGCCAATGAAAATAACCAGGAGCTTCTGCAGTTCGCCGATGCCTGCCCACAGGATCAACAGCGGGATGAAGGCCGAGGCGGGCAGGTAGCGGGCAAACGAGACGAACGGCTCCAGGAAAGCTTCGATCGGCTTGTACGCCCCCATCACAACGCCGAGCGGCACGGCGATGATGGCCGCCAGCACAAAGCCGCCGACGACGCGCCAGATCGTCATGCCGATGTCGAACAGAAAGCCGTGCTTTGTCAGCAGCTCCCAACCTTCCTGCAGCATGGTCAACGGGTTGGCGAGAAATGTCTTGGAGACGTAGCCGCCAAAGGTCGCCCAAGCCCACACGGCAACGAAAAGGACGAAGAACGCGAGGCCATAGGCCGCGCGCTGCCTCGATGTCACGGGATCCAGGGGACGTATCACGGGGGCATATCCTAAAAAGCGGTGCGCTGACCGCGGTGGTCTCGCTCTCACGACTGATAGCGGGACCGATGCAAACCGAAGCTACTTGATGAAGCTGGCGTCGAAGAGATCGTCGATCTTCGGCACCGATTTGATGACGCCGATCTCGAGCAACAGGTCTGCAGCTTCCTTGTTGAAGGTCAGGAATTCGCCCGCGAAGAATTTCTGGTTCGCGGCCTTGTCCTGCCAGCGCAGAAATTTGGCCGAGTTGCCGAACTGCTCAGCGGACTGTTTTACGTCGGCGCCCATGATCTCGTACGACTTGGCCTGGTCCTTTGCGATCATCTCCAGCGCTTCGAAATAGCTGTCGGCCAGCGCCTGCGCGGCTTTCGGGTTCTCGGTCAGGAATTTCGGCGTGCAGCCGAACGTGTCCATGACCATCGGATAGTCGAGCGTCGTTGCAATGATCTTGCCCTTGTCGGGCGCCGCACGCACTGTCGAGAGGTATGGCTCGTAGGTCATGGCCGCATCGTTCTGGCCGGAGACGAATGCCTGTGCCGCCGCCGCCGGCTCCAGGTTCACAATCGTGACATCCTTGACCGAGAGGCCGTTCTTCTTGAGCATCCAGGCCAAAGCAAAATAGGGCGAGGTGCCCGGCGCGGACGCGGCAACCGTCTTGCCCTTCAGGTCCTTGATCGAAGCGATGTCGTTTCGCGTCGCCATGCCATCGGCGCCGTAGCTCTTGTCGAGCTGGAAGATCTGCTTGGTAGCAACGCCACTGGCATTCCAGGATATCCAGGTCTCGACCGTGGTCGCCGCGCACTGGATGTCGCCTGAGGCGATGGCCAGATGACGATCCTTCTGCGGGATCTTCTTGATCGTCACATCTAGCCCGTTCTTCTTGAAGATGCCCGCCTGATTTGCGAGCGTGAGCGGTGCAAAACCGGTCCATCCGGAAATACCGATGCCGACCTTCACGTCCTGGGCGGCGGCCGGTGCGGCCACCAGGAGAGCGGCGGTTGCCGCGAAAATTCCAAAACTACGCATGGGTGTACCCCTTTGCTGGTTCATTGACTGGTCTTCACACTCGTTGCGGCGAAGCTGTTGCAAAAACTGCTGCATAGCTTGTGCCAAATCCTGCGTGCATTGTTATCCCTCTCAGCCGCCTTTGAAGCGAGCAACCAGTTTATGGGACTCGCCCGGATAGAGCAGGCGCGCGGCCGTCAGCGGCCGGGCGCTGCGCCAAGTATGCCGATCGATCACCAGGCAAGGGGCGCCGATCGCGATATCCAGCGCCGCCGCGGCCTGTTCGTCAGCCACGACGGCGCTGATCGAATGCTCGGCTTCCGTCCATGGCACATGGTGAAGCAGCCACGAGCCGGGCGGTTCGCTTGCAAAATCCGCCGCAGCGGCTTCGGGCACGGCGTCGAGATCGATCAACCGGTCCTCGATGGCGAAAGGTACGCCGTCGGCGCTGTGACGGCAGGCAATCGCGATCACCTTTCCGGTTTTCCCTGCGCCAAGGCGTGCGCGGTCGGCGGCGTTTGCGGTGCGCCGCGAGCACTGGATCAACTCATAGCCATAACTGCGGCCGAGCGCGCTTATCTCCGCGCGGATGTCGGCGATCTTGAGCACCGCCGACAGAAATGTAGGACGCCGCACAAAGCTGCCGGCCTTGCGCCGCCGCTCGATAAGATCGGCTTGCGCCAGTTCCGACAGTGCCTTGCTCACTGTCATGCGCGAGCAGCCATAGCGCGACATCAGCTCGTGCTCGAACGGGATGCGGTGACCGGGCGGCCATTCTCCGGTCAGGATTCGGCGCTCGATGTCGATCCGGATCTGCTTGTACAGCGTCGGCTTGTCGGCCGCTTGGAGTTTGCCGCGATCGGTGGCGAGGCTCATGCCACGAGCCTCCGCACCGCTGCGTTGAACGTATCACGCGCGCTCTCGCGGAGCCTGTGACGTCCTTTCTCAACGACTTTGGTGCCGCCGGCCCAGACCGTCTCGACGGCACTTGCGCCCGCTGCAAAAATCCAGCCGTCGAGGACGGCATCCCCCCGGCGCCCCGCGAGCGAGGGATGGGTGGTGTCGAGGGTCACGATATCGGCACGTGCATCTGCCTGGATTCCCACGGCTCGCTGCGCGAGCGCCTGGGCGCCGCCGGTGAGCGCGGCGTCGAACAGCGCGCGGCCGGTCGACAGGCCGGGACCGGTGGACAGCACGTTGCGCTCACGGTGTTTCAAGCGCTGGCCATATTCGAGCTGACGCAATTCGTCGGTGACGCCGACCAGCACGTTGGAATCCGTACCGATACCGAACCGCCCGCCGGCACCGAGGAATTCTCGGGCCGGAAAAATCCCGTCGCCAAGGCTGGCTTCGGTGACCGGGCAGAGTCCGGCGACCGCACCGCTTCTTGCAAGCGCGGTGGTTTCCGCCCCCGTCATGTGGGTGGCATGGATGAGGCACCAGCGCTGATCGACTGGCGCATGTTCGAGCAGCCACTCAACTGGCCGCCGGCCCGACCAGGCGATGCATTCCTCGACTTCCCTGATCTGTTCGGCGGCATGGATATGCACCGGTCCGGCTTCGGCGAGTGGCGCGATGGCCGCCAATTTGTCAGGAGTTACGGCGCGCAGACTGTGCGGGGCGATGCCGACATTGGCTCCGGGCAGCGTGCGGACGGCCATGCGTGTCGCAGCAGTCAGCTTGGCGAACTGGTCGACCGAGCAGATGAACCGGCGCTGACCGGCATGCGGTGCCGCCCCGCCGAACGAACTGTGTGCATAGAAACTCGGCAGGAGCGTCAGCCCGATGCCGGAGATTTCGGCGGCCCGCACAATTCGCGTCCCCATCTCCGCAGGATTGCCGTAGGGCGCGCCGTCGCGGTCGTGATGCAGATAGTGGAATTCGCCAACGCGCGTGTAGCCTTGCTCGAGCATCTCGACATACAGCAGCGTGGCGACGGCTTCGACGTCTTCCGGCGTCATTTCGAGCGCGAAGCGATACATCGTCTCGCGCCATGTCCAGAACGTATCCGCGGAATTGACGCGCGTTTCAGCAAGCCCCGCCATGCCGCGCTGGAACGCGTGGCTATGCAGGCTCGCGATGCCGGGAATTGCCAGCTCGTGGCGTTCGTCCTGCGGTCCCGGCGCCACGCCGGCCGTAACCTTCGTAATGGTCTGGTCCGTCACCACCACCTGCACGTCATCGGCCCACCCCGAGGGGAGCAGCGCTGATGCGAAATGCAGTGTCGACATGTTTCGAAACCGGCTGGACAGAACACCCACACGATTTTATGTATAGACATATAGATACGTCAAGCTCCTGCCGCTGAAGGAGAGCTGCATGGCCGAGCGCTTCGATCGAATCTGGTTCAACGCCCGGCTCGCCACGGTCCGGGAGGATCTGCCCGGGCTCGGTGTGGCCGAGGACGGCTTGGTCGCGGCGCGCGATGGCCGCATCGCCTTCGCCGGTAGCCGTTCCGACTTTCCATCGGACAGTGATGCGGCCGAGCGGATTGATTGCGCGGGGCGCTGGATCACGCCGGGATTGGTGGATTGTCACACCCATCTGGTGTTCGGCGGCAACCGCGCGCATGAGTTCGAGCTGCGGCTGCAGGGAGCGAGCTACGAAGAGATCGCGCGCGCGGGCGGCGGCATTGTCTCGACGGTCGCGGCGACGCGGGCGTCCAGCGAGGCCGAGCTTATTGCTGGCGCGCTGCCAAGACTCGATACCCTGATCGGCGAGGGGGTGACGACGCTGGAGATCAAGTCCGGCTACGGGCTCGATACCGAAACCGAGATGCGTCAGCTCTCGGCGGCGCGCGCGCTGGGTAACAGCCGGCCGGTCACCATCAAGACGACATTTCTTGGCGCGCACGCGACGCCTCCGGAAGCTGACGGTGACAAGGATCGGTATATCGACCTTGTCTGTCGCGAGATATTGCCGGCGGTGGCGCAGGCCGGATTGGCCGATGCTGTCGATGCGTTCATGGAAGGCATTGCGTTTTCGGGAGAGCAAACGGCGCGGGTGTTCCGCGCAGCCAAGGCGCTAGGATTGCCGGTCAAGCTGCATGCGGATCAGTTGTCGAACCTCGGCGGCGCCGCGCTTGCCGCGGAATTCTCGGCCTTATCGGCTGATCATCTGGAGCACACAGATGATGCCGGCGCCGCGGCAATGGCGCGAGCAGGGACGGTGGCGGTGCTGCTGCCGGGCGCTTTCTATTTTCTTCGCGAGACGACGAAGCCGCCGATCGAACTATTCCGCGCCCACGGCGTCAACATGGCGCTCGCCACCGACTGCAATCCCGGCAGTTCGCCGCTGACGTCACTTCTATTGGCTATGAATATGGGCGCAACGCTGTTCCGGCTAACCGTTGCCGAATGCCTTGCTGGCGTGACACGGGAAGGTGCGCGCGCACTCGGCATTATCGGCGAGGCCGGCACGCTCCAGGCCGGCAAATGGTGTGATCTCGCGATCTGGGAGATCGAGCGGCCGGCCGAGCTCGTTTATCGGATCGGCTTCAATCCGTTGCACAGCCGGGTATGGAGGGGACAGTGAGCCGTCCCGACGCCCCCATCATGGTTTCGCCTGGAAGGGTCAGCCTCGACGATCTGGCGCAAGTGCTTGCCGGCGCGCCGGTCGTGCTCGATCCATCGTTCTGGCCTCGCGTGGAAGCGGCATCGGCGATTGTTGCGGCGGCTGCGCGCGCGGAAGCCCCCGTCTACGGCATCAATACCGGATTCGGAAAGCTGGCGTCGAAACGGATTGCTGCCGACCAGACGGCGCTGCTGCAACACAATCTCATTGTGTCGCATTGCTGCGGGGTAGGGCCGCCGACGCCAGAGCCGATCGTCCGTCTGATGATGGCGCTCAAGATCATCTCCTTGGGCCGAGGTGCATCGGGCGTGCGCCGCGACATCATCGAGCAGCTCCAAGCCATGTTGGCCAGGGGCATTTGTCCGCTGGTGCCGCAGCAGGGATCGGTCGGAGCGTCCGGCGATCTGGCGCCGCTTGCGCATATGACGGCCGTCATGATCGGCGAGGGGCAGGCGCTGGTCGATGGAAGCGTTGTGTCGGCCCGCGATGCTCTGGCCGCCGCTGGTCTTGAGCCGGTGACGCTCGGTCCGAAGGAAGGGCTTGCGCTGATCAATGGCACACAGTTTTCGACGGCCTATGCCGTTTCCGGTTTGTTGCGCGCCCATAGCCTGGTCAACGCGGCGTTGGTGACCGGCGCCTTGTCGGTCGATGCGGCGATGGCGTCAACGGCGCCGTTTCGTCCTGAGATCCAGCAATTGCGCGGACATGCCGGGCAAATCGCCGCTGGCGCGACACTGACGGCGTTGCTCGATGGTAGCGATATCCGCATGTCGCATCTTGAAGGCGATGAGCGCGTGCAGGATCCTTATTGCCTGCGCTGCCAGCCGCAGGTAGCCGGCGCCGCGATCGACCTTCTGACGGAAGCCGCCCGCACGCTGACGATCGAAGCCAATGCCGTCACGGATAACCCGCTGGTGCTGGTCGAGACCGGAGAGATCGTCTCGGGTGGCAATTTCCACGCGGAGCCGGTCGCTTTTGCCGCCGACCAGATTGCGCTGGCGCTCTCCGAGATTGGCGCGATCAGCGAGCGACGCATCGCGACTCTCGTCGATCCCGCGCTGAATTTTGGCCTGCCGCCGTTCCTGACTCCCGATCCAGGCCTCAACTCCGGCTTCATGATTGCCGAAGTGACGGCGGCCGCGCTCTATGCGGAGAACAAGCAGCGCGCCGCAGCCTGCTCGATCGATTCGACGCCGACCAGCGCCAATCAGGAAGACCATGTATCGATGGCCGCACACGCGGCGCGGCGGTTATCTGACATGGCGGACAATCTCGCCACCATTCTCGGCATCGAGTTGCTGGTTGCGGCGCAAGGCATCGGGTTGCGCGCACCGCATTCGACCAGTCCGGCGCTTGCGGCGGTCATTGCAGCGTTGCGTGAGCAAGTCCCGCCGCTCGGTAGCGATCGCTACATGGCCGGCGATCTCGCGAAGGCAACGGCGCTGGTTGAAGCCGGCGCGTTGCCGGCCGCGGCTATGTCGGTGCTGGAGAGTAACCCGTTTCCAATCATTGCAGAGAGAGGCTCTTTGTCATGAACCGCCGACTGGATAACGATCGCATCATCCGGGCCCCCCGCGGGCCTGAGATCAGCGCCAAGAGCTGGCTGACGGAAGCGCCGCTGCGAATGCTGATGAACAATCTTGATCCTGATGTCGCCGAACGGCCGAGCGAGCTTGTCGTCTATGGCGGTATCGGCCGGGCCGCCCGCGACTGGGACAGCTTTGACCGGATCGTCGCCTCGCTGCGCAAGCTCGAAGGCGACCAGACGCTGGTCGTGCAGTCCGGCAAGCCGGTCGGAATTTTCCGCACCCATGCCGATGCGCCGCGCGTGCTGATCGCCAATTCGAATCTGGTGCCGCACTGGGCGACGCTCGATCACTTCAACGCTCTCGACAAGGCCGGGCTGATGATGTTCGGCCAGATGACGGCCGGCTCGTGGATCTACATCGGCAGCCAGGGCATCGTGCAGGGGACGTACGAAACGTTTGTCGAAGTCGGACGGCGTCACTATGGCGGCAACCTCGCGGGCAAGTGGATATTGACGGCAGGTCTCGGCGGGATGGGCGGCGCGCAGCCGCTTGCCGCGACCATGGCCGGGGCGTCGATGCTTGCGATCGAATGCCAGCCGAGCCGCATTGAAATGCGCTTGCGCACGGGTTACCTCGATCGAAAAGCAAGCTCGCTTGACGAGGCGCTCGCGATCATAGCGGAGGCGGCACAAAGCAAGAAGCCGGTCTCCGTCGGCCTGCTCGGCAATGCTGCCGAAGTTTTTCCCGAACTGGTACGCCGCGGCGTCAGACCGGACATCGTCACCGACCAGACCAGCGCGCATGATCCGATCAACGGCTATCTGCCGAAGGGATGGACGCTTGCCGAATGGGAGTCCAAACGCGAGGCCGACCCGAAGGCAGTTGAAGTGGCTGCCAAGACCTCCATGGTCGGCCACGTCCAGGCGATGCTGGACTTCCACGCGCAGGGCATTCCCACGCTCGACTATGGCAACAACATCCGCCAGATGGCGAAGGACATGGGACTGAAGAACGCATTCGATTTCCCCGGCTTCGTTCCAGCCTATATTCGTCCTTTGTTTTGCCGCGGCGTCGGCCCGTTCCGGTGGGCAGCGCTTTCAGGAGACCCCGAAGATATTTTCCGGACCGACGCCAAGGTCAAGGAGCTGATGCCGGATGACAAGCATTTGCACAATTGGCTCGACATGGCGAAAGCGCGGATCAAATTCCAGGGGCTGCCGGCACGAATCTGCTGGGTCGGTCTTGGTGACCGCCACCGGCTCGGCCTGGCATTCAATGAAATGGTGGCGCGCGGCGAGCTGAAGGCGCCGATCGTCATCGGTCGCGATCATCTCGACAGCGGCTCCGTTGCGAGCCCGAACCGCGAAACCGAAGCGATGCGCGACGGCTCGGATGCCGTCTCCGACTGGCCGCTGCTCAACGCGCTGCTCAATTGTGCCAGCGGCGCCACCTGGGTCTCGCTCCATCATGGCGGCGGCGTCGGGATCGGCTATTCGCAACACGCCGGCATGGTCATTGTCGCGGACGGCACCCCGGAGGCGGCCCGCCGCCTTGAACGCGTGTTGTGGAACGATCCGGCATCAGGCGTCATGCGTCATGCCGACGCTGGCTATGAAAGCGCGATTGCATGTGCCAGCGCCAACGGGCTCGATCTGCCGGGTCTGACGTTGTAGCGCAAGATCGGTTTTCGTCGCCCTCACTAGATCATGCCAGCGAGCACAGCCGATGATCGGTGTGCGTGAACTTGGCACTCGTTACGCGCGGAATGCGAGGCGTCCAGGCGCAGATTCATTAGCGCGACTTATGCCGCGCATTGTTACTTCCAATTTTACAAGCTGAATTCTCTGCCGTTACCTGCACGCATCGACGCGGCTTGCGCAAGTGAAGCGGTCGGACGCAGACGCTGGTTCATCAACACGGGGCGGAGATTATCATGTCTGAAGCTGACAAGGCGGATTGCAAGCCATCTTCGGCGAAGCGCTCGACAGGGAAGAAGGGCTTGTCAAGGCGCTCTCTTCTCAAGGCGAGCGCCGCTGTAGCGGGGGCCGCGATCGGCTCCGATGCCGTCCGCGGCTTTCCAACGATCTGGGCGCAGGAAATCAAGGACATCGAACTGCGCCATGTCGGCGTGTCCTATTCGGTGGTCAAGGCGATCGGCGACCAAGCCGCCAAGGACCTCGGCTTCAAGGTGACGATGCAGAACCTGGATACGTCAGCCTCGATCAACCGCTTCATCAGCCAGCCTGACTCCGTCGACATCGCCGACCTCGAGGGATGGCAAGCCAAGCTGGCGGCGAAGCGTTCGGTGATCCAGGGCATCGAAGTCAAGAAGATCAAGGAATTCGATAATATTCTGCCGATCTTCACCAAGGGAGAGATCGACGGCCACAAGATCCCGCGGCAGGGCATTTCGCCCTATGAGGCGATGTATATCGCCAAGCCGAACGCGACCGAGCTGCATGACGGTGTCACGGAATGGGCGACCTTCCTGCCTCAGGTCTACAATGCCGATTCGATCGGTTACCGTCCGGATCTCGTCGGGCACGAGGTCACCGAGTGGAAGGATTTGATCGACCCGAAATTCAAGGGCAAAGCCGCGATCCTCGACGTTCCCGCCATCGGCATCATGGATGCGGCCCTGTGTTTCGAAAGCGCCGGTCTGATCAAATACGGCAACAAGGGAAACATGACCAAGCAGGAGATCGACTTCACCTGCGAAAAGCTGATCGAGTTGAAGAAGGCCGGACAGTTCCGCGCAACGTGGACCACCTTCGATCAGTCGGTCCAGCTCATGGCAGCCGGCGAGGTGGTGATCCAGTCGATGTGGTCGCCGGCGGTCGCCGCGGTGCGGGTCAAGGAAATTCCATGCGTCTATGCGCCGGTCAACGTCAAGAATGGCAAGGAAGGCTATCGCGGCTGGTGCAATGGCATGGGCTTGATGAAGCATCTGTCAGGCAAGAAGCTCGACGCCGCCTATGAGTATCTCAACTGGTACCTTTCGGGCTGGCAGGGTGGCTTCGTCGGACGCTACGGCTATTACAGCCCGGTGCCGTCGACAGCAAAGAAGTTCCTGACCGCGGCCGAGTGGGACTTCTGGTACGACGGCAAGCCGGCGCCATCCGTCATCAACGATCCCTACGGCGTGCCGATGGAAAAGGCCGGCACCAAGCGGGACGGCGGGTCGTTCCTGGATCGCGTCAAGAACATCTCCTGCTGGAATACCCTGATGGACGAAGCCGCTTACATGAACAAGCGGTGGAATGACTTCAAGGTGGCCTGATCCGAAAGCGGATGTGCCGATGCGCTAACCCGCGTTGGCACACTGAATGCATAACTCCGAAGCATCGGACAAGATCGGGGCAGGCTACACGCGATGTCGCGGCAAAATTGGGTTTCATGGCTATACGTTACGCCGCTGATGCTGGTGATCGTGCCGTTCTTTCTGATCCCGATTCTCGTGGTGCTTGTCGCGAGCGTTCTTGAGACCGACGGCTTCGGTGGCCTGATCGCAACCTTTACGCTAGCAAACTACGTCGATGTGCTAACTTCGGCGCAGACCTTCCATCTCTATCTGGCGACGCTGAAGTTCACCGTGTTGACATGGTTCTTCACGCTCATCATCGGCTTTCTCGTTGCCCATTTCCTGGTGTTTCACGTCAAGAACCAGTTGCTGGCGATCAGCCTGTTTCTGATCTGCACGGTGCCGTTCTGGACCTCCAACATCATTCGGATGATCTCCTGGATCCCGTTGCTCGGGAAGGAGGGACTGGTCAATTCGGCGTTGCTCGGAACGGGCCTTATCCGCGAGCCACTTGAAGTGCTGCTGTATTCCGGCCTCGCGGTGGTCATCGCCTATGTCCACCAATTGACCATCTTCATGGTCGTCCCGATCTTCAATTCGATGGCCCGCATCGATAAGCGGGTGGTCGAGGCCGCGGTCGATTCCGGTGCAAGCCGCCTCGATATCATGCGCCTGATCATCATCCCGATGTCGAAGAGCGGCATCGCGCTCGGATCGATCTTCGTCGTATCGATCGTGATGGGAGACTTTTTCGTCGTCAAGGTGATGTCGGGCGGCGGCTCGGCCTCGGTCGTCAGTGCGTTCTATGAAAATGTCGGCGTGCTGCAATACCCGATTGCCGCTGCAAGCGCTGTGCTGCTGACGGTCGTCCTCATCGTCGCCATTTCCCTCATTCTACGCACCGTCGATATCCGCCGGGAAATCACGCAATGACGACTGTCCTCGAAAGGCTCGACGTCCCGATGGTGAAATCCCGCCGCCATGCCGCGGCTCCGCGAAGCGACCGCCGCCCTTGGACGTTCTATGTACTGGCAGTCGTCTTCACGCTGTACGTGGCCGCGCTCTACGGGCCGATGATCTGCATCTACATTCTTTCGTTCCAGGATGTTCGTGGCGGTCTCGTGTTCCCGATGAAGGGGCACTCGTTGCACTGGTTTGTCGATCTTTTCACCCAGGTCCGCACCGGCGACGTCAAGGGCTCATTCGACCGGTCGATCAAGCTTGCCGCGCTCGTCACCATCGTCACGCTGGTGGTCTCGTTCATGGCGGGACTGGCCTTCCGCCGCCGGTTCTTCGGAGACACATTCGTGTTCTACCTGATGATCGGCAGCCTGGTCGCGCCCGGCCTCGTGCTCGGCATCGGAATCGGCTTGCTGTTCCAATGGCTGGGCATCAACGCGAGCTGGTACACCTCGGCGCTCGGCGCGCAGCTATCCTGGACACTGCCGTTCGGCGTGCTCGTGATGTTCGCGGTCATGTCCCGCTTCAATGGGGCCTGGGAAGAAGCCGCGCGCGACCTCGGGGCCAGCCGCTGGCAGACCATCAGGCTCGTTGTGATTCCGATCCTCGCGCCGGGCCTCGTCGCCGTCGCCTTGTTCGGTTTCACGCTCTCTTACGACGAGTTCGCCCGCTCGCTGCAGACCGCCGGATCGCTCAATACGCTGCCGCTCGAGATCTGGAGCATGACGCTCAACGTGACGTCGCCCTCGCTGTATGCGCTGGGCACGGTTACCACCATCGTCTCCTTTGTGGCGATCGGTGTCAGTATCGGCGCCATCGTCCTGATCAACCGGCGCCGCGGCACCGGTCCAGCAAGTCATTGAGGAGCTCACGCATGCGTCCCGGCCACGGAAATATCGAACTGGCAGGTCTCTGCAAGAGCTACGATGGCGCTACGAATGTAGTCGATGGCGTCAATCTGAAGATACCGGATGGCGCCTATTGCTGTTTCCTGGGGCCATCTGGCTGCGGCAAGACCACGATTTTGCGGATGATCGCGGGGCATGAAGACCCGACCGCGGGCGAGATTGTGATCGGTGGCGAGAACGTGCTCGGCCTCGCGCCAGTCGAGCGCCGCACAGCCATGATGTTTCAGTCTTACGCCCTGTTTCCGCACTTGACCGTCCGAGACAATATCGCGTTTGCGCTGCGCGTGCGCGGCCAGTCCAGGGTGGAGCGCTACAAGGCCGTCGACCTGATGATGGAGAAGGTCCGACTGACCGAACTGGCCGACCGCTTGCCGGCAAATTTGTCTGGTGGCCAGCAGCAGCGCGTGGCGCTGGCGCGCGCGGCGATCACGGAGCCGCGGGTGCTGTTGCTGGATGAGCCGCTCTCGGCGCTGGACGAGCAGTTACGCGTGCAGATGCGCCAGGAACTGCGGCGGATGCAGCGCGAGCTCGGCATCACCTTCGTCCACGTCACGCACACCCAGCTCGAGGCTATCGCACTGGCGGACGTCGTTGTCGTGATGGAGAAGGGCAAGATCAAGCAATCTGGCGCCGCCCGCGATGTCTACGCTTATCCGCACGACCGCTACGTGGCGGAGTTTCTCGGCGGCCAGAACGTGTTGTCCGGCAGGGTTGAGCAGGTCGGCTCGGATCATCTTGTGATATCGCACCCCCACCGCACCGGCATTCATGTCGGCGTGCAGGCAGATCGGCAGATCGGCATCGGCGACCGGATCGATCTGGCGGTACGGCGCGACGACATCGAGCTGATGCGGGCAACCTCGGGCGAACCCGGCTGCGGCGCGACGGCGCTGCCCAGCCGCGTGCTGGCGATCGAGTATCAGGGCTCCTTCGTCAAGGTGATGCTGGATACGATCCCCGACGAAGAATTCATCGCCTACGTCCCGGAACGAACGTTCTTCCGGGACCCGTTCAATGTCGGCGACGTTCTGCTGGCCACCTGGTCGGCGGGACGCGCCCGCGTTCTTGCCTGAAATCTCCCACAGCCCTGGAGGTCACGATGGTCATCAATTTCATGCTCAACGGCCGGTCACGCAAGGTGGACGTCGAGCCCGCGACGCTGGTCTCCGAGTTGCTTCGCGAGACGCTGAATCTGACCGGTACGCATGTCGGATGCGACACCAGCCAGTGCGGCGCCTGCACCGTGCTGCTCAATGGAGATGCGGTGAAGAGCTGCACGTTGCTCGCGCCGAGTCTCGACGGCGCTGCGTTGATGACGATCGAGGGATTGTCTGCAACATCGGGTTCGAACCGGCTGCATCCGATGCAGGAGGCCTTTCACGAGAACCACGGCCTGCAATGTGGCTTCTGCACGCCCGGAATGGTGATGACGGCGGTCGCCTTGGCGACAAGAAATCCGGCGCCGACCGAAGCAGAAGTGCGCCACGGCTTGGAAGGAAACCTGTGCCGCTGCACTGGATATCAGAACATCGTCGCATCGGTCATAGCCGGTGCGGCCGCCATGAATGCGCCTGCCATCGGAGAGTGATATGTCGAACATCATCGGAATTGGCAAGGCGCCGCGTCGCAAGGAAGACTTCCGCTTTCTGACCGGACGCGGCAGTTACGTCGCCGACATGAAGCGGCCGGACATGGCATTCGGCGTATTTGTTCGCTCGCCGCATGCGCATGCTGTTATTCGCGGCATCGACAAGACCACAGCGCTCGCGTTGCCGGGCGTCCAGGCCATCTTGACCGGCGAGGATGTCGCGGCTGACGGCCTGGGGTCGTTGCCGTGCGGCTGGGGCATTCACGGTACTGACGGGCTTCCGATGAAGGAGCCGCCGTTTCCGATGCTGGCGCAGGGCAAAGTGCGTTTCGTCGGCGACATGGTGGCCTTTGTCGTCGCGGATACGCTGAAGGAAGCGCGGGCTGCGGCCGAACTGCTGGCCGTCGATTACGAGGTTCTGCCCGCTGTGGTCGGCGTACTCGAAGCCGTTCGCGCCGATGCGCCGCTACTGTTCGACGACGTGCCGAACAATCTGTGCTGCGATTGGGAACTGGGCGACAAGGCCGCTATCACCGCGGCTTTCCGGAAAGCGGCGCATGTTGCCCGTCTCAGCCTCGTCAACAATCGGCTGATCGGCAATCCAATGGAGCCGCGGGCGGCGATCGCCGAATATGACAGGGGCAGGGATCACTACACGCTTTGGACGACGAGCCAGTTTCCTCACGTGGTGCGTTTCCTGATGGCGGCACTGGTGCTCAAGCTGCCGGAGCAGAAAGTGCGGGTCGTGGCGCCTGATGTCGGCGGTGGCTTTGGCGTCAAGCAGTTCCACTATGGCGAGGAAGCGGTCATCACCTGGGCTGCCAAGAAGGTGGAGCGGCCGATCAAATGGGTAGCCGACCGGTCGGAAGGGTTTGTCTCGGATCGCCATGGCCGCGATCACGTGACGGAAGCCGAGCTGGCGCTCGACGAAAACGGAAAGTTTCTGGCCTTCAAGGTGACCACGCTGGCCAATATGGGTGGTTATCTGTCGACCTTTGGACCCAACATTCCGACAAATCTATACGGGCCATTGCTCAGTGGCGTCTACACCACGCCGGCGATTTACTGCAACGTCAAGGTGGTCTTCACCAACACCGTCCCGGTTGATGCCTATCGTGGCGCCGGGCGGCCGGAAGCAACCTTTGTGCTTGAGCGGATCGTTGACGTCGCGGCAGCCGAAATGAAGATCGACCGGGTCGAACTGCGGCGGCGCAACATGATCGCAAGGGACGCGTATCCCTACCAGACGCCGGTGCTGGTGGAATACGATTCGGGCGATCCGCTTGGTTGCCTCGAGGGCGCCTTGACCGCGGCTGACGCCGCGGGCTTCAGCGCACGCAAGGCTGCCTCCGAACGGGCCGGAAGATTCCGAGGGCTCGGCTATTCCACCTATGTCGAAGCCTGCGGTCTGGCGCCATCGCGCTTTGCCGGACGCCTGGGCGCCCGTGGCGGGCTCTATGAAAGCGCCACGGTTCGCGTCCATCCGACCGGACAAGTCACCGTGCTGATCGGCACTCACAATCACGGCCAGGGCCACGAGACGACATTCGCCCAGATCGTGTCAGACAAGCTCGGTGTGCCCTTCGACAGCGTCGATATTGTCTTTGGCGATACCGACCGGGTGCAGTTCGGTATGGGCACCTATGGCTCGCGCTCGCTCGTGGTCGGCGGGGCTGCGCTCTCGAAGGCCAGCGACAAGGTGATCGTGAAGGGCAAGAAGATTGCCGCACATCTGCTTGAGGCGGGCGAGCACGACATCCAGTTTGAGGCCGGAGTTTTTTCCGTTGCCGGTACCGATCGCAGCAAGTCGTTCGCGGAAATCGCCGGCGCCGCCTACGTGCCGCATGATTATCCGTTGGAGGTTCTGGAGCCGGGCCTGGAGGAGCAGGCCTATTACGATCCGGTCAACTTCACCTATCCCGGCGGATGCCACATTGCCGAGGTCGAGATCGACCCGGAAACTGGCACTGTGACCCTGGAGAAGTACACCGCTGTCGACGATGTCGGCACTGTGATCAATCCGATGATCGTCGCGGGGCAGTTGCACGGCGGTATCGTTCAGGGCGTCGGCCAGGCGCTGTTCGAGAACGCCGTCTATGACGAGGTCTCGGGTCAACTCCTGTCCGGCTCGTTCATGGACTATTGCATGCCGCGCGCCGACCATCTTCCCAATATGAGGGTCGAGACCCATTCCACGCTCTGCACGCACACGCCCATGGGCGTGAAGGGTTGCGGCGAGGTCGGCACCATCGGATCGCCCGCTGCAGTCATCAACGCCGTCGTCGATGCGCTCTCGCATCTCGGCGTTCATCACGTCGACATGCCTGCGACCCCGAATCGGATCTGGCGCATCATTCAAAATGCAGCAATGCCGCTGGCCGCAGAATAGGAGAGTGAAATGAAGTCATTCGAATTTCACAGTCCGGAAACCGTGCCGGATGCGTTCGCATTGCTGAACGACGTCTCCGAGAGCAAGCTGCTTGCCGGCGGCATGACACTGCTGCCGACCATCAAGCAAGGCCTCGCGGAGCCCGCGGCGCTGATCGATCTGGGGAAAATTCCGCAACTATCCACGATTGCCGTCGACGGAGACGCGTTGGTGATCGGCGCGATGGTCCGGCATGTCACCGTTGCCACATCCGAGGTCGTCCGGAGCAAAGTCCCGATGCTGGCGCATCTTGCCGCCGGCATCGGTGATCCCGCTGTGCGCAATCGCGGCACGATCGGCGGTTCGGTCGCCAACAACGATCCGTCCGCGGATTATCCGGCGGCGGTACTGGCGCTCGATGCGACCGTTGTGACCAACCAGCGTGAGCTGCCGGCGGGTGCGTTCTTCACGGGGATGTTTGAAACTTCGCTTGAGACAAATGAGATCATCACTTCGATACGTTTTCCGATTCCGCCCGCGGCCGGGTACGCAAAATTCAAGTCGCCGGCATCCCGCTATGCCATGGTGGGGGTCTGCGTCGCGAAGGCCGACGGCCGAGTCCGCGTCGCCGTAACCGGGGCGGGGCCTTGCGTCTTTCGCGTGTCGGCCATGGAGAGCGCACTCGAAGCTCGATTTGAGCCTGGCGCGGTAGCCTCGATCAAGATCAATGCCGCAGGCTTGAACTCCGACATCCACGCCGACGCCGAGTACCGCGCGCATCTGGTTACCGTCATGGCGAAGAAGGCCGTTGCGGCCGCCATCCAGGGCTTGTGAGGACGCAGTGGAATCAAGCAGCGCTCGAACGGCGCCAGCCGCGGGAGTTCGCGATCTGGCCAAACTCTCCGCTACCGATTTGCTGGAGGGCTACAGGTGCGGGCGCTTTACGCCGCGGGAGGTTGTCGAAGACGTCATCTCCGCGTTGGAGATAACGGATGCGGTGTGCAATGTCGTGGTTACGCCCACCTATGAACAGGCGCGCGCCGCCGCGGATCGGGCGACGGAAGCCTGGCGGGCAGGGCAACCTCAGGGTCGGCTTGCCGGCGTGCCGGTCACCATCAAGGATCTGGTATTCGTGGCAGGCGTGCCGGCGCTTGGCGGCGCTCCCTGCAACAGGGGATTCATACCGGATGCCAATGCTGCGGTCGTGGCCGCTTTGGAGGCTGAAGGAGCCATCGTCACCTGCAAGACCACGACATGTGAGTCCGGCTACAAGCTAACGGCGGATAGTCCGGTATCGGGCATCACCCGCAACCCCTGGAACAAGACTCGAACGAGCGGGGGGTCAAGTGGCGGTGCCGCGGCTGCCGTCGCTGCCGGGTGCGGCCCGTTAGCGATAGGCACCGACGGCGTGGGATCGATCCGCGTACCATCTTCCTTCTGCGGCGTGGTCGGCTTGAAACCGACCTTCGGACTGGTGCCGCGGTCGCCCGGATTTTCGCCGCCATCATGGGCCTCGCTGGCCCATACCGGGCCGATCGCGCGGACAGTCGCCGATGCTGCCCTGTTGCTGGAGGTGATTGCGGCCCACGACCTTCGCGACGCGGCGAGCCTGCCAGTGGCCTCCCGCCGGTTCACGGTAGCGCCTGATCGCCTCGACGGTCTGAAAATCGGGACCAGCGTCGATTTCGGCTATGCCGCCGTGGATCCGCAAGTACGTGACGCATTCGAAGCTGCCAGCGCGACGCTGGCGACACTCGGCGCCGAAATTATGCCGGACTGCGCGAGATTTGCACCTGACATGCTGGAGCGAATTCTGAAGCCGATCGCCTATACGGAACAGGCGGCGGCTGTGGCCAATCGCGATTTCATTGCCCTGTCGGCTTCCGACGAAGATTATCGCGAGGTCATCGCGAAAGGCCGCAGCTATAGCGGCACTGACTACGTCGAGGCAAGTTACCGGCGGGCGGGCTTGCGGGCGTCGTTTCTGGAGCTGTTTGGAAAGGTCGACGCTCTCGTCACGCCCACGGTAGCAGTCACGGCATTTCATGCGGGCAAACTAGGCGTTGATCAGATTGCTGGCTGCGCCGTCGACCGCCATTTAGGTTGGTCGCCGTTCTCGTGGCCGATAAACCTGACGGGACTGCCGGCTGCGACTATTCCCTGCGGATTTGACGACAGCGGGTTGCCGATCGGGCTTCAAATTGTCGCCCCTTGGCTGGACGAGGATTTGATCTTGCGGATCGCCGCCGCGTTCGAGCGGGCGAGGCCCTGGGTCCAGTTTCGGCCTCCCTTGTCCTGAAACCGTGCGCGCTTCGACATCCGGCGTTAACGGCAATTCTGTTGCGAGCAGCAATTCGTCTTCGAGATTGAGATAGTGCGCGAGGTATTCATGCAAGGCCCCGGCGGCTTTGGATGTTGTGCCCGGCGATTTGTAGAGCAGCAGATCGACCTTCGGAAGCGGAGGCAAGCCTTCCTTGGGACCGAGCTCCCGCATGTTGCGGACCAGCGCGCTGCGACCGAGCACCGTGACCGCGATCCCGGCGAAGGCCGCCGCCTGCAGTCCGCCAACGCTGTCGCTGATGCAGGCGATGCGCCATCGCAAGCGCGCGGCTTCCAGCCGTTCGATGGCATGGTCGCGATAGATATTGCCGGGAGGTAATAGCGCCAGCGGAATGGGCGATTCGTTATGCGCGGTAGATTGCTCGCCCGTCATCCAAATCAACTGTTCCTGCCTGACGACCTGGCCGCCGGTGAAATCGTTCATCCGGGTCACGAGGGCAATATCCACTTCGCCCCGTTTGACGCATCCGACCAAGGGGGTCGAAAGCGAGCAGTTCAATTGGATCTGAACGCGTGGAAATGCCTTTCGAAAGATTTTCAAGATCGAAGGCAGCATGAATGCCGCATACAAATCGGGCGTGCCGAGAACGACATGTCCCTCGATATCCGGAGATGCGAGCTGCGACAGGAGCTCATCGTGGAGGCCTAGGATCGACCGGGCAAATTTGAGAACCGTCTCACCCTCGGTGGTGAGAAAAAGGCGCCGGCCCTCGTGGATGAAAATGGCCTTTCCCGTCAGTTCCTCAAGACGTTGCAGCTGCAGTGTGATCGCCGGCTGCGTGCGGCCCAATCGCCTCGCGGTCTCCGTGATGCTGCCAGTCTCGACTACCGAAATGAGCGAGCGAAGCATCCGTATGTCCAAGCTGATCAGGTTCATTGAGCCCTCATCGCGATGCTGAAGCCGGAAGTTCACAAGCAAGTTTCGTGCTGGACGCCGGCCGCTGAAAAATCGGGCATTTTCAGCAAATCGGAGAGGCCGTGGCGTGATGAAGCGCTCGCAGAATAGGCGATGTTGATTGCTTCGCCGACGGCGTCTCGACCGTCGTTAAAATCGAGTTACCTTTGCATTGGTCGGGCAGGTAGCGCTATCCCGATCGGCCGATGACGCCGGTCCCGGGGAAGGATTTTCTTCCTAGTTATTGTAAGTACACACGATTTACCTATATAGTGCGAGAGGGGTCAGTGACCCGCATAATTCATTGGTTCTCCGGTCAGGCCCGTCATCCAGGCGGGCCGTTGCCGTTTTGGGACTACCGAACGATGAGTCATTCCAACCGTACCGACCATATTCGCCTGACATCGCATCCGGTGCCCGGCGCGACACATGAATTTCCGATCCTGTGGGGTGCGCCGACCGCGCGTGAACGTGGTCCGATCATCGGCACGGTATCGCGTCCCCAAGATCGTAACGTGATTGGCACCCATGGCGGCTCCTATGCGGTCTACCGCGCACTTGCCGTATCGTCGGGCGCGCTGGATCCGATCCGTCGGCCCGATCTGACCAACACATATCCGGCGGCAACCGTCGGGCCGTTTGAGCAATGGTTCGACCCGGAACGCATTGTCGCGCTCGATCCGTGGGGGCATCTCGTCGCTGAAAACTTCCGCGCCGAAATCGCGGAGGGGATCGATATCCGGCCGAGCATCGCGATCACGCGCGCCCGTCTCGATCTGCCCGAAATTCAGGCGGCTCTGGCCGCCAAGCGGTTGGTAGCGGATGGCCAATTCGTTCACGCCAGCGGCTCCGTCTCCGTCGTCAAGATAGCGATTGACCCGGTATGGCATCTGCCCGGGATTGCGCAACGCTTCGGCACGAGCGTGACCAGCCTGCGACGGGCGCTGTTCGAGCAGACCGCCGGCATGTTTCCCGAGCTTGTCACGCGTCCGGATCTGAAAGTCTTTCTTCCGCCGATCGGCGGAACGACCGTCTATCTGTTCGGCGATGTCACGAAGCTTCCGGACCATCGGACCAAAATCACCTGTCGCGTCCATGACGAGTGCAACGGCTCCGATGTGTTCGGTTCTGATATCTGCACCTGCCGTCCTTATCTCATCCAGGGCATCGAGGAATGCGCGCGCGCCGGACAATCGGGTGGTCTGGGCGTCATCGTCTACAACCGCAAGGAAGGCCGGGCGCTCGGCGAGGTCACGAAATTTCTGGTCTATAATGCGCGCAAGCGTCAGGAGGATGGCGACGATGCATCCGCCTATTTCGAACGAACGGAATGCGTTGCCGGGGTGCAGGATGCGCGTTTCCAGCAACTGATGCCGGATGTCATTCACTGGCTGGGATTGAAGCGCATCGATCGCTTCATCTCGATGAGCGACATGAAATATGATGCGCTCACGGGGCAGGGTATCGACATTGTCGAGCGCGTTGCCATTCCCGATTACATGATTCCCGCCGACGCCCATGTGGAAATCGCTGCCAAGAAAGCCGCGGGATATTTTTCACCTGACACGCAGCCTGAGGACCTGATCGCCTCCGGTCGGCCACTCGAAAAATACTAGAGCGGGCCAGGCCATTGATCGTGACAGCAGACGCGACGGCAGACGGCTTATCTCTCTTAAGTGCGGAAGCGGTGCGCAGTCGCGCGCACCGGATGCTGGAAATCGGTTTGAACGACCAGCTTCAGCATTTCAAAGTCGATCTTGGCCGGCTCGACGAGGCGGTTGATCTCGTGCTTGCGACAACACGGAAGGCCTATCCGACCTTCGATATTCCCTTTCACTCGCGCTGGCGCCATTTTGTCGTCGTCGGCGTCGATCGCTGGGCGGCGCTTGCCGACGCCAAGAATTGGCGCGACGGGAAAGAGCGCGCGCGCGCCGAGTTTGACCTCGCCATGATCAGCGTGCTGCTCGACGCCGGAGCAGGTCCGTCGTGGCGCTATCGCGATCCCCTGACAGGCGCAAGCATCGGCCGTTCGGAGGGGCTGGCGCTCGCCAGTTTGGATATGTTTGCGCGCGGTGCGTTTTCAGCGAAAGCTGACGAACCGTTGCGGGCCGATGCCGCCATGCTTGAGCGGCTGACCGTTGCCGATCTGCAGACCGGCTTTCAGGTTGCGGACGACAATCCGCTGGTTGGCCTCGAGGGCCGCATCAGCCTTCTTCGCCGGCTCGGCCAAGTAGCATCGATGTCGCCGCAGATTTTCGCCCGCCACGACGCGGCTCGGCCGGGTGGGTTGTTTGATCACCTCGCAGGAACGGCCGACGCGGGAGCGATCGCTGCCTCGACGATTTTGTCAGAACTTTTGCGCCAACTGGGGCCGATCTGGCCGTCGCGGATAACGCTCGGCGGAATTTCCTTGGGGGATTGCTGGCGTTATCCGGCGCTCAAGACCGAGGATGCGACCAGCGAGCTGGTGCCGCTGCACAAATTGTCGCAGTGGTTATCGTATTCGCTGATCGAGCCGATGCAGCGAGCGGGGCTGCAGGTGACCGATATCGACGGCCTGACGGGCCTCGCGGAATACCGCAACGGCGGATTGTTCATCGACGCCGGGGTGCTGGTGCTGCGCGACCCCATGGACGTGCAACGCGAACATGACGTCGCGTCTCCGCTTGTGGTCGAGTGGAGGGCGCTGACCGTTGCGCTGCTGGACCGGCTGGCGGATCTGCTACGGCAACGAGTTGGTCTTGACGCGGTCTCTCTTCCACTGGCGAAGGTTCTGGAAGGCGGCACCTGGGCGGCGGGCAGGGCGCTGGCGTTCGCACGCCGGCCTGACGGTTCGTCGCCTGTCAAGGTTAGTAGCGACGGTACGGTTTTCTAGTATCTGTTCGACGCGATTTCTTCATGCGAACAGGGTATTCGGTTCGCTCAAAAATGCTATGGAACGCGATTCGATTACTCGCAAGGAGCAAAAGCATGGAAGGCGTTACGATCGTGGGTCACCCGCTGGTCCAGCACAAGCTTACGCTGATCCGTGACAAGACGATTTCGACCAAGTCTTTCCGCGAGCTCCTCAAGGAGATCGGAATGCTGCTTTGTTACGAGGTGACGCGCGACTTGCCGCTGACCGATGTGGAGGTCGAGACTCCGCTTGCACGCATGCACTCGGCCAAGATTGCGGGTAAGAAACTGGTTTTCGTGCCGGTGTTGCGGGCTGGAGTGACTTTTGTCGACGGTATGCTGGACCTCGTTCCGACCGCCCGCGTCGCGCATATCGGGCTCTACCGCGAACCGCAGACATTCGTGGCAGTGGAATATTTTTTCAAATCGCCGTCCGATCTTCACGAGCGGCTTGCAATCGTGGTGTCGCCGGTTCTTGCGACGGCGAACACGGCGGTGGCGGCGGTGGACCGGCTGAAGGAACGCGGCGCGAAGGATATTCGGCTGGTATGCCTGCTTGCCGCGCCGGAAGGTATTGAGCGCTTCCGGGGCCTGCATCCCGACGTGCGGTTGTGGACGGCCGGTATCGATGAGGGGCTGGATGCGAACGCCTTTATCCTGCCTGGTCTCGGTGATGCTGGCGACCGCGCTTACGGGACGCGGTAAGGTCCCGATAGGTCTCGGCGCGCCTACTGGAAGGCCGTTTCCGAGAAGGTTCTGAGCTTGCGCGAGTGCAGCCGCTCCAACGGCATGTCCGCCAACTTCTCCATTGTGCGGATGCCGATGGTCAAATGCTGGGCCACCTGCCGCTTGTAGAACTCGGTGGCCATGCCGGGCAACTTCAGTTCTCCGTGCAATGGCTTGTCGGACACGCACAGCAAGGTGCCGTAGGGCACGCGGAAGCGGAATCCGTTGGCGGCGATTGTCGCCGATTCCATGTCGAGCGCAATGGCGCGAGACTGCGAGAGCCGCTGAATCGGACCACGCCGGTCGCGCAATTCCCAATTTCGATTGTCGATGGAGGCAACGGTGCCGGTGCGCATGACGCGCTTCAAGTCATACCCGGACAGCCCGGTCACTTCCGCTACGGCCTCCTCGAGCGCGACCTGGATCTCGGCCAGCGCAGGAAGCGGCACCCATAGCGGGAGGTCGTCGTCGAGAACATGATCCTCCCGCATATAAGCGTGGGCCAGCACGTAGTCACCTAGCGCCTGGGTGTCGCGCAATCCGGCACAGTGCCCGAGCATCAGCCACGCATGCGGCCTGAGCACAGCGATATGATCGGTGATCGTTTTGGCGTTCGCGGGCCCGACACCGATATTGACCATGGTGATGCCTGCGTAATCCGGCTTCTTCAGATGATAGGCCGGCATTTGTGGCAGACGCGCCGTTATGATGCCGGCGTCCGGCCGCTGTTCACCGCGCCTGGTAACGACATTGCCTGGCTCGACGAATTCGGCGTAACCGCTATCGCCCTGCGCCATCAGGTTCCTGGCGCGAGCACAGAATTCGTCGATGTAGAATTGGTAGTTGGTGAACAGCACGAAGTTCTGAAAGTGATTTGGGCTGGTGGCCGTGTAGTGCTGCAGGCGATGCAGGGAATAGTCGACGCGCTGCGCTGTGAACTGCGCCAGCGGCCTCGGCCGGCCGACCGCTGCTTCGTATGTGCCATTGGCGATCTGATCGTCGGTTCCATCAAGATCTGGAACGTCGAACAGGTCTCGGATCGGTCGCCTGATGTTCTTGGCGGCGGCCCCGTCAACGTAGGTGCCTTCCTGAAAAGCAAAATGCAGTGGGATCGGCGTTTCTGACTCCGATACGACGACCGGAACGCCATGGTTGCGCATGATCAAATCGAGTTGCTCGATGAGATAGGTTTCGAACAGGCCGGGTTGGGTGATCGTGGTCGAGTAGTGCCCAGGCGTCGGCATGTGGCCATAGGACTGACGGGAATCGACTTGGGTGTATGAACTCGTGGTGACGCTGATTTCCGGATAGAACGCCCGGTATCGCCGGTTACTGTCGCTGCCAGCCGCGAGCGCGGCGAAGGAATCGCGCAGGAATTGGGTATTTCGGGCATAAAGTGATCGCAAAGCCGCGACCGCCTTGCGTGCGTCGTCGAAGCTTTGCCGCACGAAGGGCTCTGGTGTGGCTGTTGGTCCAATGGCCTGGGGATGGTCGTGATTCTTCATGGTCGTAACGTAGTATCTTGAATCCGCCATGGGGAGGGCTTGGTAAGGGAACTTACCGGTCCAGAAGCAGGCTCGCTTGCCGGACTTCGTCCAGAAATGCCGTGGCCAGCCCTGACAGCGGGTCGGTCTCCGACCACATCATGTAGGCCACGGCAAGAGTTTTGGGCGCAAAGGGCGGACGATGGGGTCGCTTCTAGTTCGAAACTGGTGCAGTGTGTTCGCAACCGAAGCTTGGATTTGCACGGATCAAGCTCAACTCCGCCTGGTTCGCCACGTGCACCAGTGGCAGCGAGCCAAAGACATTCATGAAAAGCAAAGCTGGCGAATGATCGTGAGCTTCTTCGAGCGCCTAAAGACGGCAGCATCCGCCGAGTGGCGGGCATACACCGAGCATTCCTTCACGAACGGGTTGGCGGACGGTTCGCTCGCCGAAGCGGCGTTTCGTCACTACCTCGTTCAGGATTACCTTTTCCTTATCGAGTTTGCCCGCGCCTACGCGCTTGCCGTCTACAAGTCGCCCAAGCTTGCCGATATGCGTGAAGCGGCCGCCGGCCTCTCGGCCATCCTCGACGTCGAGATGAACCTGCATGTGAAGCTCTGCGCCGGCTGGGGCCTGTCGCCCGCCGATCTCGAACGAGCCCCGCCTGCCGTCGAGATGCTGGCCTATACGCGCTACGTACTCGACGCTGGAATGCGCGGCGACCTGTTGGCGCTCAAGGTGGCGCTTGCTCCCTGCGTGATCGGCTACGCGGAGATTGCGACACGGCTTGCATCGCGGACCAATGCGCTCGCTGCAACGAACCCATATCGCGTTTGGATCGCCGAGTATGCCGGCGCGCCATACCAGGACGTCGCGGCGAAAGCGCGGGCTCACTTGGAGAATCTCGCCGATCTTTACGCCACGCCCGCTCGCGAGGCCGAGCTGATCGCGATCTTCAAGGAAGCTACGCGTCTCGAGTCGGACTTCTGGGAAATGGGCTGGCGCGCGGGCCAGCGTGCATAATACTGGAAGAGCTGCGCCGCCTTGCGGAGCGGGAGCTGCAGTCGCGAACGCGGTTTACAATGCAACGGGATACGTGTTCGGGAGTTTCCGATCACGATCGACAAAATCTTGCCCGAACTGCCTGCTCAAGCGGAGATGCTGCGCGGTGCGGGTTCGAGAGCATTGATAACGTTCTCTCCTGCGACCGTAATCGGTCGGCCGATGGGAGGCGGCGCACCCTCCTGCGCTGGCAGGCTAATAGCCGCGTGTAGTCCCTTCGGCTTGTTGGTCAAGGCTATATCTCCGCCGTGGTGGCGGACAATGGTCCGGGCGATGGAAAGGCCGAGACCCACGCCTCCTGTTTCGCGGTTTCGCGAATTCTCCATCCGGAAAAATGGCGTAAAAACCTGCTCCTGGGCGCTGTCGGGAATACCGGGTCCATCATCCGAGATGATGATTTCGATACTATCTGCTCGTCTCTCCACGCTGACGCGCGCCCGCTCGCCATAACGAATGGCATTTTCGACGAGGTTGCGGCATGCGCGGCGGAGTGCGTCTGGTCGGCAGCTGTAGCTGACCTTCTGTCCCTCCGAGAAAGAAACGTCATGACCGAGTTCGGCGAGATCGTCGCAGAGACTTTCCACGAGAGCCGAGAGGTCCACGGTGCGTGTATTTTCTGCGGTCGCATCTTCGCGGGCGAATGCGAGAGTCGCCTCTGTCATCGTCTGGATCTCGGCAATGGTGGAGAGCATTTTTTCGCGGACGTCCTCGTCGGGCACGAATTCGGCACGCAAGCGGAGCGAAGTCAGGGGGGTGCGCAAATCATGACCGATGGCGGCCAGCATTTTGGTGCGATCGTCGACGAAACGGTGCAGTCGCGCTTGCATGCGATTGAATGCCTCGGCGGTGCGTCGGATATCGTCGGGGCCGGTTTCCGGCAGCGGTACGACCTCCTGACCACGACCGAGGGCTTCAGCCGCCACGGCGAGACGGCGCAATGGTTGTGCAATGCCGCGTGCGGCGAATACGGCAATGATCGACAACGACAACGCCGAAAGGCCGAGCGTCAGGGTGGATTTGGAGGTCCAGAAACCGTCTTGCGCGGGTTTGGCAAATGCAGTGTTCAGCCATGCGCCGTTCGCCAACTGAACGGCCAAGCCCATGCCGGTGGCGTCATCGAGATAAAGAAACTTCGCTGGTCGGGACAACGGCCAAGCTTCCGGCTTCAGGTCGATCCATTGCGAGGAGGTGTCGCTGCTACTGCTGGCATTCTTTCGGGCGAAATCCGGTCTCACCTCGGCGGGCACGCTGTGGCCGGGAAAGGATACGCGCGGCAATGGCTGCGCCAAGCGCTCCCATGCATCCTCTCGCCACGCGGAGGCATCCTTCAGACCGTTGGTCGATATCCAATATCTCGCTGAACTGGTGTTACTGGCATTAAGGATATCGGTCTGCAGCGCCGGAGGCGTCGCTTCCAAGACCCGGGCGAGAGAGGCGCACCGACTGAGTATCTCGCCCTTGGCGGCCTTCCGAATCGCCTGCCCATGCTCATCCCAGGAAATGAAGAACACGATTGCTTGTGACAGCACGAGGGACAGCAGCGTGAAACAGATGAAGCGGGCGGCAAGGCTGCGCTTCCACAAGCTCATCATGGCTGCTCGACCTCTGCGACAAGGCTGTATCCACCACCCCAGTGAGTCTTGATCAAGGCTGGTACTTTCGGGTCGGCCTCGATCTTCTTCCGCAAGCGACTGACCTGATTGTCAATGCTCCGGTCGAACGGATCGGCATCTCGGCCGACGGTCAGGTCAAGAAGCTGATTGCGGCTGAGTACCAGGCCTGGATGATCGAGAAATGCGCACAACAGGCGGAACTCTGCCGTGCTGAGCGGCACAGCAACGCCGTCGTCTCCGAGCAACTCGCGCCGGTTGACGTCAAAGGTCCACCGATCAAAACGTACAACCTTGGTTGCGAGCCGGCCTTTCTGCGGCGGCAGGCTTTGGACTCGTCGAAGCACCGCCTTGATGCGGGCGAGGAGTTCGCGGGGATTGAACGGCTTGGTCACGTAGTCATCAGCGCCCACTTCCAGCCCGACGATACGATCGGTCTCCTCCGCCATGGCAGTCAACAGGATAATGGGGAGGTCAGTGGTGCTGCGCAAATGACGGCAGAGGGACAATCCGTCCTCGCCTGGCATCATGATGTCAAGAACCACCAGGTCCAGAGCATTTCGTTCGAGCAAACGGCGGAGTGCGACAGCATTCTCCGCAAGGCTGATGCGGTAGCCGTGCTGCATCAAATATTTGCCGACCAAGTCGCGGATATCACGGTGATCGTCCACGACGGCGATGTGCGGTGTCGATTCCATCCAGGTGCTCCGTTCCGCATCATACTGAAGTCCAGCACCCAACCCATCGGAAAAGTGTAACAGAATGTATCGGCCGCGTACGGTCGGCTGAGATCAAATCCTTGCTGCATAGTTTCCCTCACAGCATCGTGGCGTCAGATCGGGATCGCAAGATCCCCGCCCATTCCGAGTGGAACCGTCCTTATGTGCAGATCCGATCTTGGGCTGAAACATTTTAGGCGCAAGCTGTCGAAGAACCTTGTCCCGGCGAGCCGTCTTTGTCGCAAAGTGTCGCAAACCTATGTCCTGCCAACACCTGATGCAATTTGGGAAGCCGCAGCGAAAAGCAAGGTGATTGAAGAGCGCTGACAGGAGCAGTCATCAAGGCGCTCCAACCTGTCGCGAATTTATCCAATGCAACATCCCTGAGATAGATCGCGACAATTCTCGGTAGCGGCTGGCAAAGTTCTGCGACAACCGGGCCTCATCGTGCGCCTGTTCAACGAAGCAGGAGCGCTACATGTGCGCGATGGACGCCGTTTCTCACAGGGCAGTTCCGGAAATCTCGAGAGGCTCGTCGGCCGGGAACGATAATGACGACGCTACACAGAAGGGGCGGCTTCTTCGCAGAGCCGCACTTCGGATAAGTTGGCTGCTCGTTCTCGTGTTGCGGAATGCCTCGACCTCGGCCACTCCAGTTGATTTGACGTATGGTGCGGGTCGCATGGCCATTTCGCGTCTCGTGACGGAGGGCGGCTGTTTGACGCCTGAGCAACAACATCTCAGGTTCGTATGCGGAGCGCCCGTTCGAAGGCGGAAGCGATCTCGCGGGATCGATGATCTGCGACGGAAGCAAAAAGCGCCGTTCCCCGGACGTGCGCCAAACCCGCGATATTGCACGATGGGGAGTGAGAGGGCGCGCGTCCTCTATTGATTGTTCTGCTCTTTTCCGCACTTTTCCAAACCGTAGAGCAGCTTGGGTGCTTTCTCGCACGAAGGGATAACATCAGGTTAGAGCGACCGAAGCCGCTTCAAGGCGAATTATGGCTCGGTGAATCAGATCTCGCAGTCGTTTGAATTCAAAGCCTTCCGCAAGCCGCCAAACGCGCTTAGCCGACAGGGCCCGGTGTCGCTGGCGGCCTTTCGCCGCTCGGAAATGGCGGTTCGCTTGATATCGGTTTTCTTTGGCTTCGACTTAGGAGAGGCCGCGATAGTAACCTTCTTTGATTTGGGATGGTGCCGATGGCGGTTGATCACGCTCGGCGGCTCCGAAGAACCGATACTGATGTCTTCCGACGGAGAAATGCGTTCGTCGATTAGAGCAGGCTGCGCTGGCGTCTCGCTGCTGGTGGCGGTAATTTCAAGTCGATCAGCCTTCGCCAACGCACCATGTGAATCGGAAATGCCTACGGCTGTCTCGGCAAGGGGCTGGACGACCGCTACTGCACTACGCGGTGGAGTTCTGAGTTCCATCGCCGCGAGTACCCCTACACCCAATGGAATGAGGAGGCCCAACAACACCATTCTCAGCATGATGCTCCTCCGACTTAAATTTGTGCCGGTGAAAATTCTCCGATCTAATGAGGCAACTTGGCGGCGGTTGACCTAACAACCCGACCCACGTACCGGGCGTTTGCCGACAGGGTTAACGCCGGCTTAGATGTTCCTGACGCGCGACGATGAACCGCTGCCCTCGGTTTCCTCTCCATCTTGGCGCCCGTGCAGCCAAGGACTTCCAAGGCAGCCTTGATCTTCTCGGCCCCGCCGGTGTCACTGGGGTAGCAGGAAGCGCAAGGTGCTGCCTACAAGTGCAGAAGCGAACGCCATCATGATCGGCGGCAGCGGGGCCAATTGGGCTGTCAGTGGCGGCACAGCTGTCTCAATCCGCAACCGGCTCTTCCATGTTGGGCAAGCGCTTCTCAACGGAGAGTCGTCGCAGATGGCCCTGTTTGCACACTGTTCAACGCTCAAGAGGCATCTCGGTCCAGCGAGCGGCTCGCCTGCCGGACTTCATTCAGGAACGCCTTGGCCAGACGCGATAAAGGCTCCGCCTCAGACCACAGCATATAGGCCACGGCCACGGTCTTGGGCGTGAAAGGCCGAACGATCAGGTCCTGGCCGCCGCTCTGGCGCGGTGAAAACGGATCGACGACCGCCGCGCCCACGCCGGCGGCCGCGAGCACGCAGGCCGTATTACAGTATCGCACCTCCACAGTTGGCTGGAACGGCGCGCCGGCCTGCGCAAAGCTTTCGCGTACGGCTTCGCCCAATCGCGTGCCGCGCTCCAGCCCGATGAAGGGCAAGCCGATAAGGTCGGAAGCGGAAATGACCGGCCGTTCGGCCAGCGGATGGTTCGGCGGCAGGACGCAGACCATTTCGCCGGTATGAACCACCTCATGCGCAATGCCGGGATGATGCGACAGCCCGAGCGCAAAGCCGAGCTCTGCGACCCTGCTCGAAACGCCGTCGATGATTCCTTCGTAACGCCGCACATCGAAGAAGACACGCGTCTGCTGACGGCGACGCAGGAAGTCCGATAGAGCGTGCGGAATGATGCTGTAGGCCAGCGGCGGCGTCGCCACGATCGATAGAAGTCCGGTGCGGCACTCCCTTAAGTCGCGCACGCGATTTTCGAGTTTGGCGTGGAGTGCAAAGATCGCTTCACTTTCCTTGTAGAGTGCCATCGCTTCTGATGTCGGGAACAGCCGGTTGTTGATACGCTCGAACAATGCGAAGCCCGCCTGCGCCTCCATCGCCTTGAGCGCGTTGCTGATCGCCGGTTGCGATAGCGCCAGTTCGTCCGCCGCCGCGACCGTGGTCCGATGGCGGATAACGGCACGCAGGATCTCCAATTGGCGCAGGTTCATATAACCGCCCGTTATTGTCTCACCGAAAATATCATAGCACGAGTGATTGCGTTTAGGGCTGCGCTTCCGCGTAATCACCTCTGCATCGGAGCGCTATCGGAGCGGGATCACCCGCCTCTTGAGTAAGCAATCCGCTCAGATTGGAGGCAATGTTGGTTCGAGTTCTCCGCGCCGCCGCTGCTCAGATGGGGCCGACGCAAAAAGCTGATACGCGAGAGCATACGCTTGGCCGCATGTTGGCGTTGCTGGAGGAGGCGGCTGCGCGCGGCGCAACGTTGGTGGTTTTTCCCGAACTGGCGTTCACGACCTTCTTCCCACGATGGCTTATCGAGGGCGAAGCGCTTGACCATTACTTCGAGCGCGGGATGCCGAATCCGGCCGTGCAGTCCTTGTTCGATCGCGCTCGGGCGCTCGGCATCGGCTTCTATATCGGCTACGCCGAACTGACATCGGACGGTCGGCGCTTCAATTGTTCGATCCTGGTCGATAGCCACGGCGAAATTCTCGGGCGCTATCGCAAGGTGCATTTGCCGGGCTCGGTCGAGCCGCGAGCCGATGCAGCCTATCAGCAGCTCGAAAAGCGCTATTTCGAGTATGGCGACCTGGGATTTCCTGCCTTTCGGGCGGGACTGGACTGGCACTTCGCGATCATGGGCATGATGATCTGCAATGACCGCCGCTGGCCGGAAGCCTGGCGCGTGCTGGGCCTGCAGGGTGTCGAATTGGTCTGTGTCGGCTACAACTCCGCGGCGTACGATCCAAACGGCGGTGTCTCCGAAGATGCGGCGCTGCGCACCTTCCATTCCAGGCTCGTGACCCAGGCCAACGCCTACATGAACGCCACCTGGGCGATCGCGGTCGCCAAGGCGGGAAACGAGGATGGCTCCGGACTGATCGGCGGCTCCTGCATCGTGGATCCCAATGGCCGGATCGTCGCCGAAGCGCAAACGCTCGCGGACGAAATCATCGTTGCTGACCTCGACCTCGATCTCTGTCGCCAGGGCAAGGACAAGATGTTCAATTTCGCCGCGCACCGGCGACCGGAGCAATACACGATCATCACGGAGCGTGCCGGTGTTGTCGAGCCGGCCACGCTCGATGCGGTTAAACATCAAGCGGCCAGTCGCAGTGCGGGCCGAAGGAGCTGATATGACACGTATCTCGTTCTTCCTTGGGTTCGCCGCGCTCCTGACCATTGCAACGGCAGAGGCCGCCGAGCTGCCGGAATCGATCAAGCAGGCGGGCACATTGCGGCTGACGGTCAACTCGACCTACGCCCCCATGGAATACCGCGATCCCATGACAAACCAGCTCGTCGGGCTCGATATCGATCTCGCCAACGAAATCGCCAAACGGCTGGGCGTGAAGATCATCTGGAGCGAAACGCCGTTCGCCGAGCTCATCCCCTCATTGCAGACAAAGCGCGCGGATTTCATCATCAGTGGCATTTCGGACCGCAGCTCGCGGCGTGAGACCGCCGATTTCATCGACTATCTGGCGACGGGGCCGCAGTTCTTCGTCCTGACGGAGAATGCCGCGAAATCCCTCATCGATCTCTGCGGCAAGAAGGTCGGGACGACGCGCAGCACCAGCTTCCCGGTCGAGATCGAGAAATGGAGCAAGCAGAATTGCGAGGCAAACGGCAAGCCCGCCGTGCAATATGTTCCGGGCGAGAACAGCGTCGATGTTCGCAACCAGCTCAAGCAGGGACGCATCGATGCCGCAGTGCAAGGCACCGAGACGCTGCCCTACGCCCAGCAGCAAGAGGCGGGGAAATACCGCGTCATCGGAGAGCCGTTCGCCATCGGCTATCAGGGCATCATGTTCCGGAAAGACGACGTGGCGCTGCGCGAGGTGGTGACGCAACATCTCGCCGCCATGATCGCTGACGGCTCCTATAAGGCCATTCTGGACAAATACGGATTGGGCGCGAACGCGGTGGCCCAGCCGATGATGAATGCGTCCACGCAATGAGAGCAGCGCCTCCGCTGGCGAAGGGTTTTCCCGATATTTCGGGGATGACGGTCGCACGTCAGGTTCATTGGCAGCGATGGCTCGCTGCGGCGGCGATTGTCATCGTGTTGGCTGCGATCGGTCGTGCCTTCGTCAACGGTCAGATCGAATGGACCTATGTCGGCCGTTTTCTGACCACGAAAGTGATCCTTGAGGGCATCACCAACACCATGGTGATGGCGGTGCTCGCGATGTCACTTGGCATCGTGTTGGGCGTGGTCGTCGCGATCATGAGGCTCTCGTCCAATCCGGTTCTCGCGTCCGTCGCCGCCGGCTACACCTGGCTGTTCCGCGGCACGCCGCTGATCCTGCAGCTGCTGCTGTGGTTCAACCTCGCGCTGGTGTTTCCGACGATCGGCATTCCGGGCCTGTGGTCGGCCCGGGCGGTCGATGTCATGACGCCGTTTCTGTCGGCACTGCTCGGCCTCGGCATCAATCAGGGCGCCTACACGTCCGAGGTGATGCGGGCGGGCATGCTGTCGGTCGACGTCGGACAATATGAGGCCGCGAAGGCGATCGGCATGGGGCGGCTGCGCGCGTTGCGCCGGATCATCCTGCCGCAGGCGATGCGGGTCGTAATCCCACCGCTCGGCAACGAGTTCATCGGCATGGTGAAGGCGACGTCGCTTGCAAGCGTCATCCAGTATCCGGAGGTGCTGCACGCCGCCGAGAATATCTATTACGCGAATTCGCGCGTGATTGAACTCCTGATCGTCGCCGGCTCCTGGTATCTGCTCGTCGTATCAATTTTGACGCCTCTGCAGATGCTACTTGAGCGCCGCTTCGCGCGTGGAGCATTGCAGATCAACCGATGACCCAGCCCCTTGTCGCCATCCGTTCGGTTAGCAAGAGCTTCGGGGAGTTTCAGGCCCTGAAGCAGGTCTCGCTGGACGTCCGGGCAGGCGAGGTGCTTTGCCTGATCGGCGCGTCGGGATCGGGCAAGACGACGCTTCTGCGTTGTATCAACCAGCTTACGTCAGTCGACAGTGGCGGTGTCTGGCTGGATGGCGAGTTGCTGGGCGTACGAGAAGAGGGTGGGCGATTGCATCGCCTGACCGAGCGGCAGATCGCACGCCAGCGCCTGAAGACCGGGATGGTGTTTCAGCGCTTCAACCTGTTCCCGCACAAGACCGCGCTTGAAAATATCACCGAAGGTCCGGTGCAGGTGCAGGGCCGCAAGCAGGAAGAAGCGCGGGCGGCGGCGATGGAGCTGCTCGGGCGTGTCGGGTTGGCGGCGAAGGCTGATGCCTATCCCTCACAGCTTTCCGGCGGCCAGCAGCAGCGGGTGGCGATTGCCCGCGCACTCGCGATGAAGCCGATGCTGATGCTGTTCGACGAGCCGACGAGTGCCCTCGATCCCGAACTGGTCGCAGAGGTGCTCACCGTCATGAAGGAGCTTGCCCGCACCGGCATGACGATGATGGTGGTAACGCACGAGCTCGGCTTCGCGCGGGAGGTAGCGGATACGGTCGTCTATATGGACCATGGCGCAATCGTGGAGTCCGGGCCTGCAGCGGAGGTTCTGGGCAAGCCCCGTGAAGTACGTACTCAATCCTTTCTTTCCGCGGTAATCTGATGGAGCGAATTTCATGATGAAACGTTTTCTTGCGGCCGCGTTCCTCAGTGCCGCCAATGCTCCGGCCATGGCGATCGAGCTGCCTCCGGAAATCGCTAGGCAGGGCAGTATCAAGGTCGCGATCGTACCGAATTATCCGCCGATGGAATTCCGCGATCCAGCTACCAACACGCTGACCGGTTTCGACGTCGAGCTTGGCGAGGCGCTCGGCAAGAAGCTCGGCGTCAAGATCGTCTGGAACGAAACCAGCTTCGACCAGATGATGCCTGCGATTTCGACGGGGAGGGTGGATGCGATCCTGTCCGGCATGACGGATATGGCGAGCCGGCAGGATACGGCGACCTTTGTCGATTACCTTCGCAACGGGCCTCGCTTTTTCGTGCAGCAATCGCGCGCCGCCGAGTTCAAGGACACGACGGCGTTCTGCGGGAAAAGAGTCGGTGCCAGCCGGCGCACGTCGTTTCCGAAGCTGATCGCTGCTTGGAGCGATGTCCATTGCGGTGGCAACCCGATTCAATTTGTCGGCACGGAAGGATCGGCCGATGCCCGGACCCAGCTAAGGCAGGGACGGATCGACGCGGCCGTCCAAGGGGGCGAGACGCTTCCCTACATCATGGACCTCGAACCGGGCGTCTATCTCCCCGTCGGCGATGTGTTCGCCACCCAGTTCACCGGGCTTGCGTTGGGCGTGAAGGAGAAGGTGCTGCAGCAAGCGGTAGTGGAGGCCCTGGACTCCTTGATCGCTGACGGCACCTACCGTGCTTTGCTGGCGAAGTGGAAATTGACCGACTACGGCGTAGAGAAGGCGACCATCAATGCTGGACAGTAAAGCGCTTGCGAGCATTCCGCTCATTCCCGCGAATACCGCGCCGCCGGCGCCGGATTATCCGTGGCCAAAGCCCTATACATCAGCGATGTTCCTCTCCTTCGACGTGGACGCGGAGACCGCCTGGACCAGTAAAGATGCGTTACACGCCCAGCGCCTCATCACGATGAGCTATGGCGGTTATGAGGCGCGCGTCGGCACGCCAAAACTTCTGGTGCTGCTCGATCAGCTTGATCTGAAAGCGACGTTCTTCGTCACCGGCTGGTCGGTGGATGCGCATCCCGCGATGGCGGAGGCCATTCTCAAGGCCGGTCACGAGATCGGCCACCACGGGTATCACCATCTGTTGCCCGATCCGGGAGATCCCTGGATCGAGGAGGAACTGGAGCGGGGCTTCGAGGCGCTGAAGCGCCGGCTCGGCGTCAAGCCGATCGGCTACCGCGCGCCCTACGGCGAATTCACTGAAGAGCTGCGTGTGGCGCTGGTGCGCCACGGTATCATCTACACCTCGTCATTTCGCGACGACGTGCGGCCTTACCGCCATCGCCTTGCAGACGGCAGGCCGGGCACGATCGAGCTTCCGGTGACGGCAAGCTACGACGACTGGATGCACGGATTGTCCGCCCGATTCAGCCCGCGGCCGATCTTTCCGAAGGAGCATGTGCTCTCGATCTGGAAGGATGAGCTCGATGAGGTCAGGGATTGGGGCGCGATGGTCACGACCGTGCTGCATCCGCAATGCAGCGGTCGTCCGATGCGGCTTCGGCTGCTGCGCGAGTTTCTCACCTATGCCAAATCCTGCCCCGATCTGTGGATCACGACCGGCGAGGCGATCGCGGCGAATTTCAGAAGTCACGAAGCGGCCGCCCTCTGAGAACGGCCGATCAAATATTCCAGGGGTCATCGATGCTCGTTTCCCGTCGTTCACTGCTAAGGGCCGCTGCCGCAGCGCCGGCGTTGTCGCTGCCGGGAATCCTGCGGGCGCAGTCGCAGACCACGCTGCGCTTTATTCCGGTAATCGACCTGACCTTTGTCGATCCGATCTATTCCACGGCGCAGGTTTCCCGAAACCATGGATTCATGGTCTACGACACGCTCTGCGGCATGAATTCGGCGCTCGAGGTCTCGCCACAGATGGTGTCCGGGCATGTCGTTTCCAACGACGAGCGGCAGTGGGACCTAACGTTGCGCGACGGCCTGCTATGGCATGATGGCGAGCGCGTGCTGGCGCGTGATTGCGTCGCGAGCATTCGCCGCTGGGCGGCCCGCGACGGGTTCGGCGCCGAGCTGATGGCCGCAACGGACGAACTGTCGGCGCCTGATGACCGCACCATCCGTTTTCGGCTGAGCAGGCCTTTCCCTCTGTTGCCTGCGGCGCTCGGCAAAGCTGCGATCCAGGCGCCGTTCATGATGCCCGAGCGGCTGGCGAGCCATGATCCGTTCAAGCCGCTGGCCGAGGTGGTGGGCAGCGGACCGTTCCGGTTCGTGGCTGACGAGCGCGTGCAGGGCGCGCGCAACGTGTACGCCCGTTATCGATCGCTATCTGCCCCGTCAGGACAGCAAGCCCGATTGGACCGCCGGTCCCAAGATCGTTCACTACGACCGCGTGGTCTGGACGACGATGCCGGATGCCGCGACGGGGGTAGCTGCGCTGCAAACGCGCGAGCAGGATTGGCAGGAAACAACGCCACACGACCTGTTGCCGGTGCTGAAGCGCACCGGCGGCATCACAACGCGGATTCTCGATCCGCGGGGCTACACCTGCATGTTGCGTGTGAACCATCTGCAGCCGCCGTTTGACAATCCCGCCATTCGCCGGGCGCTGTTGGGCGCGATCGACCAGTCCGCCTTTATGACCGCGGTTGCAGGCGATGATCCTACCTATCAATCGTCGCCGATCGGCTTCTTTGCGCCCGGCACGCCGATGGCGAGCGATGTCGGCCTCGATGTCTTCCGCGGGCCGCGCGACATGGCGAAGGTCAAGGCCGATCTGAAGGCCGCCGGTTACAATGGCGAGAAGGTGGTGCTGCTCGTCCCCACGAACTCGGTTGCACAAAAGCCGCTCGGCGACATCGCGGCCGACATGCTGCAGCAGGCCGGCATGAACGTCGAATATGCCGGACTGGATTTCGGCGTGGTGTTGCAGCGGCAGTTGAAAAAAGATTCCGTCGCCCAGGGCGGCTGGAGCGCCGGCGTTGGCAACTGGCAAGGCATCGATTGGCTGAACCCGGCCGGCAATTCGAACCTGCGCGGCGACAGCAAAACGGCCGGCTGGTACAAGAGCGAGAAGATGGGGGCGCTGCGCAGCCAATGGCTCGCCGCCGCCAACCTTGCCGAGCAACAGCGGATCTGCCGCGATATCCAGGCGTTATCGTTCGAGGAAATTCCTTACTTCCCGATCGGTCAGTACAAACAACCGACCGCGTACCGCTCGAACGTCACCGGTATCCTCGACGGTACCGCCGTGTTCTGGAATGTGAAACCGGCATGAGCACGATCGCGATCTTTGGCAGCTATGTGTTGTCGCGCAGGGATGGCGCGCAGGAAGTGCTCCGCGATCACTGGGTGTTGCTGGAGGGCAGACGGATCGCGGCCGTCACGCGCGACCGGCCATCCGCAACTGAGGTCTTCGACAGACCGGGCCGCTTCGTGCTGCCCGGTCTTCTGAACCTGCACAACCACTGCTTCAGCGAAGCCGTCGCCCGGACGCATACCGAGGACGGCAATGGTCGCCGGAATAATCAGAGCATCGTCTATACGGTGTTGCTGCCGCTGACCAAGCGCGGCGGGGACCTGCTGTCGCCATCGGAGCGGCTCGCCATCGCTCGGCTCGGCATTCTGCAATTGCTGAAGGGTGGCGCCACCACGGTGATGGAGCCGTTCCGCAACACCATCCCCGAGATGTTCGACGCCGCCGAGGAAATGGGGATCCGCTTCTATGGCGCGCCGTATTTGTTTTCGACCTCGGATGCCAAGGCGGGACCGGACGGCGTGGTGCGTTACGCGGGCGACGATGGCCAAGCCGATATGGATACCTGGAACGCACTATATCATCGCTGGAATGGACGCGGCGACGGCCGGATCGGCCTTGCGATGAGTCCGCACGCGACCGACACCTGCGGCCCGGATCTGCTGCGGGCGTGCGCCGCTCGCGCGCGCGAACTCGACGTTCCCATCACCACCCATCTCGCGCAAAGCCAGGCCGAAGTCGCGATGATCGGGAGCCGTCACGGTGGTCGCACGCCGGCCGAATATCTGGACTGGCTGGGCCTTCTGGCGCCTGATCTTATGGCCGCGCACTGCATCGCGAGCACCGATAATGATTTGAAGCTGATGGCGGCGAGGGGCGCCACGGTGCTGAACTGCCCGCGCGTGTTTGCGCGCTCAGGCGTTACCGCGGCGTTCGGCCGGTTCGCGGGGCACGGCGTGCGGACGGTGGTCGGAACCGATGGCTACAATATGGACCTGCTCGGCGAACTCAACGCGGCGTCAATGATCTCGAAGATTGCGTCCGCTCGCGCTGATGTAGCCAACGCACCGGAGCTGATCGAGTCGGTCACGGCAACGGCGGCGGCGGTCATCAAGCGGCCGGACCTCGGGACGATCGCACCGGGCGCTACCGCCGACCTCACCGTCGTCGACCTGACCCATCCCCATCTGCAGCCGCTGTTCGATCCGCGCCGCGGGCTCGTTGCGCTCGGAAACCGCGCCAACATCGATCTAGTCATCGTTGACGGCCGTGTGCTGATCGATGCGGGCCAGTACATTCGCGGCGACGAGACCGCGATGATGTCGGCCGCGAACGCTGCGATCGACAAAATTTGGGATTTGCCGGAAGCTCAGGCGGCCTTCAATGGGTGACCGCTGGTCGGCACACGCACTGTCAGGAGATTGCAATGCCTTTCGATTTGATCTTGCGCGGCGGCCGAGTGATCGACCCCTCCCAGAAGCTCGACGCCGTGACGGATGTCGCCTTTGCAGGCGGCAAGGTGGCGATGGTCGGAAGCGAGCTCAAGGCCGATCCCGGAACCGATGTGCGCGACGCATCGGGTTACATCGTCACTCCAGGCCTGATTGATCTGCACACCCACGTCTATTGGGGCGGCACCTCGCTCGGCATCGACGCCGAGGAGTTCTGCCGCACCTCCGGCGTCACCACGGCGGTTGACACCGGCAGCGCAGGCCCGGGTAATTTCGCCGGTTTCCGCAAGCACGTCATCGAGCCGAGCCAGGTCCGCATTCTGGCCTATCTGCATGTCTCCCACGCCGGCATTTACGGCTTCTCGCATCGGGTCATGGTCGGCGAGAGCGAGGAGATGCGCCTGATGAATCCGATCGACGCCGTGAAGGTCGCCGAGGCCAACCGCGACCTCATCGTCGGCATCAAGGTGCGGGTAGGGCTCCACGCCTCGGGCACTTCGGGAATCGTGCCGCTTGATATCGCGCTTGAGGTCGCCGAAGAGGTCGGCATGCCGCTGATGGCGCATATCGACCATCCGCCGCCGAGCTATGAGGAGGTGCTGGCCCGCCTGCGTCCAGGCGACGTTCTCACCCACGCATTCCGGCCGTTTCCCAATACGCCTGCCACCGCCCAGGGCACGGTGAAGAGGGTGGTGCTGGAGGCGCGTGAACGCGGCGTGTTGTTCGACATCGGCCACGGCAAAGGTTCATTCGCCTTCAAGACCGCCCGCGCAATGCTTGCCAACGGCTTCTATCCCGACACCATTTCCTCAGATGTCCATGCCCTGTGCATCGATGGGCCGGCCTTTGACCAAGTGACGACCATGTCCAAGTTCCTGTGCATGGGCATGCCGCTCGCCGATGTGGTCGCGGCTTCGACGGTTAATGCAGCGATGGCGCTGCGGCGTCCCGAACTCGGCAGCCTCAAGCCGGGAAGTGCGGGAGATGCCACCCTGATCTCGGTCCAGCAAGGCCAGTTCGACTATGTCGATGTCGTCGGCGAGCACCTGATCGGCGACCGCAAGATCGTGTCCGAAGGCGTCGTCATTGCTGGCCGTTGGTGGCATCCGAAGCAATCGTCGAAGTTCGAACAGCTCGCAGGTTAGGCAGAATCGCAAATGCATGTAACCGCGCGAAAATGTGATCGCTCGAAAGTGCTTCCCGTGTGAGCAGCCGGAAACTGGCAGGAGCGCGAGCAGGCCGTGCTGGCATACCGCTTGCAAGCAAAAGGAGACTGATTGGCATCGGTTTGACTGGCCCGTTTCACCTCATATGGCGTCGAACCTCCGGCCAATGAATGGGCCGGGACCGCCGTGACAACTCAAGACTGGGAGAGCTCCATGGATCGCAGGACTGTGTTGAAAGGATTGGCCGGGATGGGCAGCCTGGCGGCAACGAGCGGCCTTTCGATGCCGGCTCTTTCCCAAGGCGCTGCCGCGGGCACCCTGCGCTTTGTGCCGCAGGCCAATCTCGCGAATTTCGATCCCATTTGGGGGACACAGTATGTCGTGCGTAACGCCGCTGCGCTGGTGTGGGACACTCTTTACGGCCTCGACGCCATGTTGCAGCCGCAGCGCCAGATGGTCGAGTCCGAGGAGGTGTCCGATGACGGTCTGGTCTGGACCTTTCGGCTACGGCCGGGGCTCAAGTTTCATGACGGCGAGCCGGTGCTCAGCAAGGATGTGGTGGCGAGTCTCGCGCGCTGGTCGGCGCGCGATCCGATGGGCCTGATGATCAAGGCGATCCAGAACGAGCTGACCGCCGTCGACGACAGGACCTTCAAATGGGCGCTGAAGGCGCCTTATCCGAAGATGCTGCTGGCGTTGGGCAAGAACAGCACGCCCTGTGCCTTCATCATGCCGGAGCGCATCGCCCAGACGGACCCGTTCAAGCAGATCCCCGAATATATCGGATCGGGCCCCATGAAATTCGCAAAGGGCGAATGGGTGCCCGGCGCCAAAGCGGTTTTCGAGAAGTTTGCCGATTACACGCCGCGGCAGGAAAAGGCATCCTGGCTCGCTGGCGGCAAGCAGATGCTGGTCGACCGCATCGAATGGGTGGTGATCCCGGATCCAGCTACGGCGGCGGCAGCACTTCAGAATGGCGAAGTCGATTGGTGGGAGAGCCCCATCACCGATCTCGTGCCGTCGCTCAAGAAGAACCGCAACATCAACGTCGACATCGCCGATCCCCTCGGCAACATCGGTTCATTCCGGATGAACCACCTGCATCCGCCCTTCAACGATGTGAAGGTGCGGCGTGCCGTGCTCGCGGCGCTGAGCCAGGAAGACTACATGCGCGCGCTGGTCGGCGACGATACCGCGCTCTGGAAGCCACTGCCGGGCTTCTTCACGCCGGATACACCACTCTACACGGAAGAGGGCGGCGAGATCCTGAAGAGCAAGCGCGATCTCGCAATGGCAAAGAAGTTGCTGGCCGAGAGCGGCTATTCAGGCCAGCCGGTCACGTGTGTCGTGGCGCAGGATCAGCCGATCACCAAGGCGCAGGGCGATGTCACCGCGGATCTGCTGAAGCAAATGGGCATGAACGTCGACTTCGTCGCGACCGATTGGGGTACGGTCGGTTCCCGCCGCGCCCAGAAGACGCCGCCGGGCCAGGGTGGCTGGGGGATGTTTCACACCTGGCACGCCGGCGCGGATTGCATCAGTCCCGCCGCCTACAACGCCATTCGCGCCAATGGCGACAAGGCGTGGTTTGGCTGGCCCACAAGCGCGCCCGTGGAAAAGGAAGTTTTGGCATGGTTCGACGCCAAGAATCTCGATGAGGAGAAGGCTGCGGTGAAGCGCCTCAACGCAGCGGCGATCGGGGATGTTGTCTATGCGCCGACCGGCTTCTTCCTGAGCTACACGGCGTGGCGCAAGAACGTCTCCGGTATCGCCAAGGGGCCGCTACCCTTCTTCTGGGGCGTGTCGAAGACGGCATGACGGCGCGTGATCCCACATGATCTCGTATATCTTCCGGCGCATTCTCTCGACCTTGCCCGTGATGGGCATCGTCGCGCTGTTCGTCTTCAGCCTGCTCTACATCGCGCCGGGCGATCCGGCGGCGGTGATCGCAGGCGACCAGGCGAGCCCCGCCGACGTTGAGCGCATACGCCAGGGCCTCGGTCTCGACCGGCCGTTTCTGGTCCAGTTCGGAACCTGGCTCTGGCATATCCTGCATGGCGATCTCGGCACCTCGATCTTCACCAACCTGCCGGTCGCCTCGATGATCGCGCAGCGCATCGAGCCGACGTTCTCGCTGATGGCGATCACGCTTGTCCTGACCATCCTGGTGGCGGTGCCGCTCGGCGTGGCGGCGGCGTGGAAGGCAGGAAGCTGGATGGACCGCACCATCATGGCGTTCGCCGTGTTCGCCTTCTCGCTTCCCGTCTTTGTTGTCGGGTACGTCCTTGCCTATGTGTTTGCGCTGCAGTTTGAATGGCTTCCCGTGCAGGGCTACACGCCGTTGGCGGCGGGCCTTTGGCCATGGCTGCAGAACCTCATTCTTCCCGCCCTGGCCCTCGGCTCCGTCTACATCGCGCTGATCGCTCGCATTACCCGGGCCTCCATGCTCGAGGTGCTGCAGCAGGATTATGTCCGCACCGCCCGCGCCAAAGGCCTCGGGCAGCGCAACATCCTGTTCGTTCACGCGCTGAAAAACGCGGCCGTTCCGATCGTGACGGTGATCGGTATCGGCATTGCGCTACTGATCGGGGGCGCCGTGGTGACCGAAAGCGTGTTCGCCATCCCTGGCCTTGGCCGGCTGACGATCGACGCGATCCTGCGCCGCGACTACCCGGTCATCCAGGGCATCGTCCTGCTATTCAGTTTCCTCTATGTGCTCGTCAACCTGCTGGTCGACGTCACCTACACCCTGGTCGATCCGAGGATCCGCTATTGAGCATCTCCACAACCAGAACCGTGCCGGTGCCGCCGGGCCTCGTCATTGCGCCCCACCTGCCGGACCTGCTGCTGCCGGTGGCCATCCGGCGCGGTGTGCTCGGCTTCCTGCGCAATCATCCGACGGTGGCGATCGGCGGTGCCTTGCTGCTCTGCCTCGTGTTGGTGGGGATCTTCGCGCCCTGGCTCGGGACCGTCGATCCGACCGCGCTCGCGCCTGCGAAGCGTACGCGCTTGCCTTCTGCGGATTATTGGTTCGGCACCGACGTGCTGGGCCGCGACATCTATTCACGCGTGCTCTACGGAGCAAGGGTCTCGCTCACCGTAGGTTTGTCGGTAGCCGTACTGTCCTCGCTCGCCGGTCTCGCCATTGGCCTCGTTTCGGGTTTCGTGCGATGGGCGGACAGCATCCTGATGCGGTTCATGGACGGGTTGATGTCGATCCCGCCGATCCTGCTCGCCGTCGCCCTGATGGCGCTGACGCGCGCGAGCGTCGGCAACGTCATCCTAGCCATCACGGTTGCCGAAATCCCGCGCGTCTCGCGGCTGGTGCGCAGTGTCGTGCTGTCACTGCGCGAGCAGCCCTATGTGGACGCTGCCACGGCCTCCGGCACCCGAACGCCGATGATCATCCTGCGCCACATCCTGCCCAACACGCTGGCGCCGATGCTGGTCCAGGCAACCTATATCTGCGCCAGCGCCATGATCGTGGAGTCGATCCTCTCTTTCATCGGCGCCGGCACGCCGCCCACCATTCCGTCCTGGGGCAACATCATGGCCGAGGGCAGGGCGTTGTGGCAGGTCAAGCCTTACATTGTATTCTTTCCGGCCGCGTTTCTGTCCGTCACCGTGCTCGCCGTCAACCTGCTTGGCGACGGCCTGCGTGATGCGCTCGATCCGCGAATGGCAAAAAGCCTCTAGAGCGTGATCCGGAAAAGTGCGTACCGGTTTTCCGATGGGGTTCTGATCTGATGGCGTTGCTCGAAGTCGAAAATCTGCAGACCCATTTCCGTACCCCCGAGGGTATCAATCGGGCGGTCGACGGCGTCTCCTTCCATGTCAACGAAGGCGAGACGCTGGCCATTGTCGGTGAATCCGGCTGCGGCAAGTCGGTCACCTCGATGTCGCTGATGCGGCTCATCGCTGAGCCGCCGGGCAAAATCGCGGGTTCTATCCGCTTCCAGGGCAAGGATCTGCTGCAACTCTCCGAACGCGAGATGCGCGCGATCCGCGGCAACGACATTTCGATGATCTTCCAGGAGCCGATGACGAGCCTCAATCCAGTGCTGACCGTCGGCCGCCAGATCGGCGAGACGCTGCGGATGCACCAGGGGCTCGACAAGCAGGCGGCAGGGGCGCGCGCGATCGAGATGCTGACATTGGTCGGCATCCCGGAGCCGGCGCGGCGCGTGCGCGAATATCCGCATCAGCTTTCCGGCGGCATGCGGCAGCGGGTGATGATCGCCATGGCGCTCGCCTGCAACCCAAAGCTCCTAATCGCCGACGAGCCGACCACAGCGCTTGACGTCACGATCCAGGCGCAGATCCTGCATCTGATGCTGGACCTCAAGCGCCGCGTCGGCGCGGCGATCGTTCTGATCACCCATGATCTCGGCGTGGTCGCTGAAATCGCCGAGCGCGTCATGGTCATGTATGCCGGCCGCAAGGTTGAGGAGGCGCCCGTGGCCGAGTTGTTTCGCTCGCCTCGTCATCCCTATACGCAGGGCCTGCTTGGCGCAGTACCCAAGCTCGGCTCCTCGCTATCAGGTGCGGCGCGGCGGCTCGCCGAGATCCCCGGCCAGGTGCCCAGCCTCAAGGGGCGGATTGAGGGCTGCGTCTTTGCCGGGCGCTGTGCGCTGGCGACTGATCTCTGCCGGCACATTGCCCCGGGCCTCGAAGAAAAGGGGCCCGGCCACATCGCGGCCTGCCATTACGCGCGCAAGGAGGCGGCTGCGGCATGAACGCCCCGCTACTCCAGGTCAACGACCTCAAGAAGCATTTTCCCGTCCGCGGCAGCCTGTTCAGCCGCAAGTCCAACTGGGTCTATGCGGTGGACGGCGTCTCCTTCGAGGTCGAGCGTGGCGAGACCCTGTCCCTCGTCGGCGAGTCCGGCTGTGGCAAGTCGACGGTCGGCCGGGCCATCCTACGGCTGTTCGATATCACCGGCGGCCAGGTGGTGCTGGATGGCCAGCGTATCGACGATCTTTCACCCGGCGGGCTGCGCAGCATGCGCCGCCGCGTGCAGGTGGTCTTCCAGGATCCGTTCTCCAGCCTTAACCCGCGCATGCGCGTACGCGATATCCTGGCCGAGCCGATCCGTAATTTCCGCCTCGCCAAATCTTCGGCCGAACTCGAGGCCAAGGTTGCGGCGCTGATGGACACTGTGCGCCTGCCGCGCGACGCGCTGGGCCGCCGGCCTCACGAGTTCTCGGGCGGCCAGCGCCAGCGCATCGGCATCGCCCGGGCGCTTGCCGCGGAACCCGAACTGATCGTCTGCGACGAGGCGGTCTCGGCGCTCGACGTCTCCGTCAAGGCACAGATCGTCAACCTGCTGCAGGATCTGCAGCGCGAGTTCGGCCTCGCGCTGCTCTTCATCAGCCACGATCTGGCTGTTGTCGAGCACATGACGCGCCGAGTTGCCGTCATGTACCTCGGCAAGATCGTCGAGATGGCGCCACGGCAGCAAATCTTCACCGCGCCGAGGCATCCCTACACTAAGGCTCTGCTGTCAGCGGTGCCGGTGCCGGAGCCCGGGGCTATTCGCAATCCGATCATCCTGAAGGGCGACGTGCCGAGCCCGATCAATCCGCCCAGCGGTTGCCGCTTCCACACCAGGTGTCCATACGTGTTCGATCGCTGCCGGACGGAAGAGCCGGAGCTTAGGTCGACCCATGGCGGTCAATGGGTAGCGTGTCATCTCAGTGCGCTTCCGGAACAGAACTGATGCGCGTCGCGCGGACTGCCTCTGGAATTGACTTCGAGTGGACCAAAACTTTAACTGCTGGCTTCGATTGAGCCAGGTAAGACTCCGATTTTCGGAGGCTGCGTCATTTTCGTGCAACGCAGCCCTAAATGGAAGCAGCCAGAAAGTTATCCATGCGCGTCATCAATGTTGCCGCCGCCCAGTTGGGCCCGATCCAGAAAGCCGACAGCCGCGAAGCCGTCGTCAAGCGCATGATCGCGCTGATGGATGAAGCCAAGGCGAAGGGCGCCGACCTGATCGTCTACCCAGAGCTCGCACTCACCACGTTCTTCCCGCGCTGGTACATGGTGGATCAGGTCGAGGTCGACACCTGGTTCGAGCGTGAGATGCCGAATGCGGCGACAAGACCTTTGTTTGAGCGAGCCGCCCACCACAACATCGCAATGAATTTTGGCTATGCCGAATTGACGCCGGATGGGCATCATTTCAACACCTGCATCCTCACCGACAAATCAGCAAAAATTGTCGGCAAGTACCGCAAGGTTCATCTGCCCGGTCATTCGGAGTTCGATACGAAACGCGCGTTCCAGCATCTGGAGAAGCGCTACTTCGAGCCGGGCGATCTCGGCTTCAACGTCTGGCGTGCGCTAGGCGGCATCTTCGGCATGGCCGTCTGCAACGATCGGCGCTGGCCGGAGACTTATCGCGTGATGGGCCTGCAAGGTGTCGAGATGGTGCTGATCGGCTACAACACGCCCTCGGTCAATGCCGAGAAAAGCGAGGAGGGGCCCGAGAAGCGGTTGTTCCACAACCGGCTCTCCGCGCAAGCCGGCGCTTACCAGAACTCGACCTGGGTCGTATGCGTTGCGAAGGCCGGCGTCGAGGATGGCCACCCCTTGATCGGTGGCAGCCTGATCGTCAATCCGGACGGTGAGATCGTCGCCGAGGCCAAGACCGAGGAGGACGAACTGCTGGTTCACAATTGCGATCTCGACGCCACCATCTTTGGCAAGAACACGATTTTCAATTTCGCGCTCCACCGTCGCATTGAGCATTACGGCCTGATCACCAGTCGCACCGGCGCGGTGCCGCCGCCGGAAAACTAGATGTCCGGTATCTCCCTGCTCGCCCGCAACGGAGCGCCCCAACGATCCGATCAAAGTCAGTGATGCGCGAACTGCACCGTGCCCAGCGCCATGGTCACGGCCGCCTGGGTCGGGTCGACCACGGGAATCCCCAGCGCCTGCTCCAGCGGCCGGCGGTGACGCGCCATTCCGGCACAGCCCATCACGATGGCGCCGGATCCGTCTTCGTCCTTGAGCGCGCGTCCGACCTCGATCATCTTCGCGAGCGTTCCTTCGCCCGACGCTGTCTCCGCCACGCTCATGTTGAGCGGACGCTCCCTGGTCAGGCGATCGATCAGGCCCATCTGCCTGAGGTAACGAACATGGCGGCTGATCGAACGCTGCGCGATTGCAATGACGCCAAAGGTTTCGGCACGTGCGAGCGCCGTCAGCACGCCGCATTCGGCGATGCCGAACACTGGCCGATCGGTTGCTTCGCGGCAGACATGCAGACCCGGATCGCTGTAGCAGGCAATGACGAAGGCGGCCGAATGGTTGTCGCCTTCGACAAGGCGGCGCAGCGGCATCGCCACGCCATCAACGTCGGCTTGGCTCTCGATCCCGTACGGACCCTCGGCCAGCGTCTCGCAAACGATCTCCGGTCCGCCTTCAAAGACGAGCGGCTTCAAGGCTTGCTCCAGCCCTTGTGTCACGAGCTGGTTGGAATTGGGATTGATGACGAGAATACGCGGCCGGGACATGGTATTTTCCTGCAGTATGACGCGTCAATGGATACAGCGAGATCGGCACGCAACGAGACGACTATGGAAGCAATCACCATGCCATCCAGCGATGCATGGTCCACCGTCTGCTGCGAAAGCGCAAGGGAGCGTAACGGCACGATCCGTGCTTTTGTCTGGTCAATAAAGACATAAGATTCAGCACTCAAAGTTGGAGAGTTTTGCCATGACCGAGCCCGCCTACGACCTTCTCATCCGCGGCGGACGCGTCGCGACTGCGAGTGACGTGTTCGAGGCCGACGTCGCCATTTCCGGTGAAACGATCGTCGCCGTCGGCCGCGGGCTTCCGGGCGCGCGGCGGGAGATCGACGCGCGGGGCAAGCTGGTGCTGCCCGGCGGCGTCGACAGCCATGCCCATATTGAGCAGCTCTCTGCCGCAGGCATCGTGAACGCCGACACGTTCGAGAGCGCGACCGTCTCGGCAGCCTTTGGCGGCACCACCACCGTTATTCCGTTCGCGGCCCAGCACGTCGGCATGAAACTGCCGCAGGTGCTGGAGGAGTATCATGCGCTCGCGAGAAAGGGCGCTGTGATCGACTATGCCTTTCACATGATCATCGCTGATCCGACCAAGGAAACGCTGGAAACGGATCTGCCAGCGGTGATCAAGCAGGGCCATGGCTCGATCAAGATCTTCATGACCTATGATCGCCTGAAAATCGACGACGAACCGCTGCTCGACATTCTGCTTGCGGCGCGCGACGGCGGTGCGATGCTCTGTGCGCATGCCGAGAACCACGGCATCATCTCCTGGATGGTGAAGCGGCTGCTGGCGCGCGGCTATACCGATCCAAAATATCACGCCATCAGTCACGCCCGCGTCTCGGAAGCCGAGGCCTTCAACCGGCTGATCGGTATGGCCGCGTTGATCGACCAGCCGATCATGATCTTTCACGTGTCGACGGCGGAAGGCGCCAAGGTGATCCGCGATGCGCGCGGGCAGGGACTGAAAGTCTTCGCGGAGACCTGTCCGCAGTATCTTTTTCTCACCGCCGACGATCTCGATAAGCCCGGGGTGGAAGGTGCCAAATGGATGTGCAGCCCGCCGCCGCGCCGCACCGCCGACCAGGAAGCGCTGTGGCAGGCGCTTGCGCTCGGCGATCTGCAGACGGTTTCGTCCGATCACGCGCCGTACCGGTTCGATGAGACCGGAAAACTGCGCGCCGGCCCCAATCCCAATTTCAAGCAAGTGGCGAACGGTCTGCCGGGCCTCGAAGTCCGCTTGCCGCTGCTGTTTGATGCCATGGTTTCGAAGGGCCGCTTGGGGCTGGAAAAATTCGTCGAGCTGACCGCGACTGCGCCGGCAAAGATCTACAATTTGCATCCGCGCAAGGGCTCGATCGCGGTTGGCGCCGATGCTGATATCGCGATCTGGGACCCGCAGCGCGAGATTACGCTGAGTGATGCGACGATGCATGATCTGGCGGGCTATACGCCGTTCGCCGGCCGCAAGCTGCGCGGCTGGCCGGTCACGGTGCTGTCGCGCGGGCGCGTGATTGTCGCAGACGGCAAGCGCTCGGTCGAAGCAGGCACGGGCCGCTTCCTTCCGCGCACGGGAGGCGAGGCGGCGAAACCGGCCGGGCGCCTGATGCCAGACATGGATCCCGAGCAGAATTTTGGCGCGACCCTGCTGTGATCCATCCGCCGCAATTTGCTCGGATTGAGCGATGAGAATCCTCGTTTTCGGAGGCGCCGGTTTCATCGGGCTCAACATCGCTGCAGCACTGCTGGCGCGCGGTCATGCGGTGACATTATTCGACCGCGCGGGTTTGCCGCCTGAGGCAAGGAAGGATTTTGCCCTTCACGGCGATCGGCTGACGGCGATCCAGAGCGATGTCACAGATAGTCAAGCCGTGGAAGCGGTAATCGCGTCGGGTTATGACGCCATTATTCTGGGAGCCGCGATCACCGCCGGACCGGCGCGTGAGGCGAGTGATCCCGAGACCATTTTACGGGTAAACCTGTTGGCTCAGACGCCGATCCTGATCGCGGCGCGAAGCAGCGGCGTTAGACGCATCATCAATCTGTCGTCTGCGGCAGCCTACGGCGCGAGCGCATTCCGGAACGTGCTGCTCGATGAAGAAACTCCCTGCGATCCGGCCTCACTCTACGCCATCACCAAATTCGCGTCCGAGAAGATTGCTGCACGCCTGGCCGGTCTGTGGCAACAGGAGATCATCAGCGTGCGGCTGAGCGCCCTGTTTGGGCCGTGGGAGCGGAGCAACGACGTGCGCGACACGCCGAGCCCGCAGGCGCAGATTCTGGCCGCGATGGAGGAGGGGTACGAGGCCGTACTATCGCGTCCGGGCGTCAGGGACTGGATCTATGCGGTGGATGTCGCAGAAGCCGTAACACTGCTGATCGAAGCCGCGAAGCCGAAGCATCAACTCTACAACATTTCAACCGGCGTGGAATGGTCGGCGCTGCAATGGGGGCAGGAACTGGCCGCGCTGCACCCTGGCTTCATTTGTCGGCTGACTGATGCCGGTGAGGTGGCAACGGTCGACCTGCATAGTCCAGCCGACCGGGCATCACTGTCGATCGCGCGCATGGCAGAGGAGTTCGGCTGGCGCGCGCGGTTCGGCTGCATGGATTCGGCTGCCGATCTGAGCCGTTGGTGGACCGAGCATCGAGGGGGAGACCTGACATGAGACTGGCAGGGCGGACGGCGATCGTGACCGGCGCCGGCTCCGGCATTGGCCGGGCCAGCGCGGTGCTGTTCGCGCGAGAAGGCGCCTTTGTTGCGCTGGTCGATCGTGACCGCGCGGGTTTGCAGGAGACACTGGCGGCGATCATCGGCGAGAAGGGCGAAGCATCGCTGCATGTCGGCGATGTCGGCGACGCCGATTTCGCGAAAGATTCCGTGGGCGATGTCATGGCGCGGCGCGGCAGGCTCGATGTGCTGATGGCTGCCGCGGGCTTTTCCTGCGGGGGCACGGTGCTGACCACCGATCCCGCCGATTGGGATGCGGTGTTCCGCACCAATGTCGGCGGCACCTGGCTCTGGTCGCGCGCGGCGGTGCCGCTGATGCAGCGGCAGGGCAGCGGCTCGATCATCACGCTGGCATCGCAACTCGCGGTCGCCGGCGGCAAGGGCAACAGCGCCTATATCGCTGCGAAGGGAGCCATCATCAGCCTGACCCGGACGATGGCGCTCGATTTCGCCACAGATGGAATTCGCGTCAATGCGATTGCGCCGGGCGCCATCGACACCCCGATGCTGCGGCGCAGTTTTGCGCGTCACGCCGACCCCGAGCCGGTGCGTGAAGCGTCGCGCAACCGTCATGCTATGAAGCGATTTGGCAGGGCGGAAGAGGTAGCCGAGGCCGCGCTCCATCTTGCCAGCGATGCATCTTCCTTTACGACTGGCACCGTAATGGTGGTCGATGGCGGCTGGCTGGCGGCATGAGCAACGCCCTTATCGCTCTCGAGGCTCAGGTTCGCGCCGACCTTGCCAAGACCGCGCATCCGAATGCTGCGTGGCTTACGCCAAAACTCGGACCGGACGGCAGACCGGCACTGGACGTGCTCGTGGTGGGCGCCGGGCAATCGGGGCTTGCGACGGCGTTTGGGTTGATGCGCTCGCAAGTGAGCAACATCCTCGTGCTCGACAAATCCGAGAAAGGAAGGGAGGGACCGTGGCTCACTTATGCCCGCATGCACACGCTGCGCAGTCCGAAGCATTTCACCGGGCCCGATCTTGATATTCCCAGCCTGACCTACCAGTCCTGGCACGAGGCGTGCTTCGGCGAGGAGGACTGGCGGAATCTCGACCTGATTTCGCGCGAGCGTTGGGCGGAATACCTGCTCTGGTTCAGGCGCGTCCTGGACCTGCCGGTGCGCAATGGTTGCGAGGTCATCGAGATTTCGCCTGCGGCCGGAGGATTGCTCGCGGCCAGGGTGCAGACCGCCGGCTGCGTCGACACCATCTTTGCGCGGAAGATCGTGCTGGCGACGGGGCAGGAAGGCATGGGCGATTGGATCGTTCCGGAGCCGCTGCGCCATCTGCCGTCGTCAATGTGCGTGCATGCGGCGCAACCGATCGATTTCGCATCCTTGTGCGGCAAACGGGTTGCGGTGATCGGTGCCGGTGCCTCGGCGTTCGACAATGCTGCGATCGCACTGGAAGCTGGTGCGGCAGAGGTGCATCTGTTTTGCCGCAGGGCGGAGATCCAGGTGATCCAGCCCTACCGCTGGCTCACTTTCCGCGGCTTCCTTCGCCATTTTTGCGATCTGGATGATGCCTGGCGCTGGCGGTTTATGCGCGCCGTCCTGGAGATGCGGGAAGGTTTTCCGCAGGCGACCTACAATCGCTGCGCCCGCCATCTCAATTTTCATCTACAACAGGGCGCTCCGATCGACGCCGCTAAGGAAATGGCTCATGGCGTCGAATTGCAGACGCCGCGGGGCGTGATCGCCGCCGACTTCGCGATTTGCTGCACGGGCATCGACATGAATTTTGCGGGCCGGCCCGAGTTGCGAAACTGTGCCGCCAACATCGCGACCTGGGCCGACCGCTATCAGCCGGCTCCGGACGAGCGTAGCCCACGGCTTGGGCGCTTTCCCTATCTCGCCGACGACTACGCGCTGATGGAGCGCGTCGCGGGTGAAACACCGTGGATTGCAGACATTCATGTCTTTGCGATCGCCTCCACCATGAGCTTCGGTGCTTCGGGCTCATCGATTAATGCTATGACCACGGCCGTGCCGAAGCTCGTGCATGGGTTGACACGCGGCCTGTTTCGCGCGGACATCGAGCGGCACTGGGCTTCATTCAAAGCGTATGACGTGCCGCAGGCCGTCGTCGAGCGGCGAATGCCGGTCGCGAGCGAGAAACAGTGAGCAATTTTCGACGGCGCTGGGGAGCGTTGGCTCATACCTACTATGCTTGTGCTTTCGGCGGGGCTGGTTGGCATATCCCTTGCTTTTAAGTTGATGTTCTCGTTCAGAAAACTTGGCAAAACAGGGAATAAGTCCGATGAGCGTTACAGGGTCCAGGCGTCTGCTTATGGTGTTTGCCTCTATCGCGTTGTCACTGGCGGCTGGATCGGTGCAGGCGCAAACGCGCTCCGAAACGTTGCGCTACGTGACCGGAGCATCGGTCAACACGCTCGATCCGAATATTCCGGGATCGACCCGCGAAGCCTTCGCGGTGAGTCTGAGCACCTACGATCGGCTGGTTTCCTTCGGCCGCAAACAACTCAACGGCAAATGGGTGTTCGATCTCGGCAAGATCACGGGGGAGCTGGCGGAGTCCTACGAAGTCAGCCCGGACGGGTTGAAGATGACATTTCGCCTGCGCAAGGACGCCAAGTTTCAGGACGGCACGCCGGTCACGGCGGAAGACGTCAAATGGTCGCTTGACCGGGTCGTCACGGCGCCGGTTCTCGGCAAGGCACAGCTCCTCACGGGATCGATGACTTCGGCTGACCAATTCAAGGTGATCGATCCGCTGACGATCGAAGTGACGCTGCCGAAGCCAGACAAGCTTGCGCTGCCCAATCTCGCTACCGTCTATCCCATCATCTTCAACTCCAAGGTCGCCAAAGCCCATGCGACGGCAGACGATCCCTGGGCACTGGCATGGTTGAAGGAGAACACGGCGGGCAGCGGCGCCTACAAGATCGAGAGCTTCAAGCCGGGTGAACAGGTGATCATGGCGCGCAACGAGGCCTGGACTCGCGGTACACCTGACAAGTCGGCGTCCTTCAAACGCATCATCGTACAATCGGTGCCGGAGCCGGCGACACGCGCCAACCTGGTCGAGCGCGGCGATGCCGACCTCGTCATCGATTTGCAGGCGAGCGACGTCCAGTCGCTCGAGGCAAAGGGCAAGCTGAAGGTGATCTCGACGCCCCAATACAATGCCGTCACTTTCGTCTCGATGAACAACCAGATCCCGCCATTCGATAATGTCAACGTGCGTCGCGCCATCGCCTTTGCGTTGCCCTACGACGATATGTTCAAGGCGGCGCTGTTCGGTCGCGGGTCACCGCTGTTCGGCGCGACGTGGGCAGATGGCAAACCATCGAGCGGCGCCTATCCGATCCCGCAGCCGGTGAAGCTCGACCTCGAGAAGGCCAAGGAATACCTGAAGGCGGCGGGCATGTCTGACGGCTTCTCGACCACGTTCAGCTTCAATGTCGGCCAGGCCTCGACCGCCGAACCGATGGCTGCACTGGTGAAGGAATCGCTGGCCAAGATCGGCATCAAGGTCGATATCCAGAAGCTGCCGGACGCCCAGATGTCGACGCAGATCAATGAGAAGAAGCTTCCGTTCTTCACCGAGGGCATCGTCGCCTGGCTGCCGTCGACCGACTATTTCTACCGCAACTTCTACACCGGCAATCAGCGCTGGAACTACTCATCGATCAACAATCCGGAACTGGTGGAAATCGCGCAGAAAGCCCGTTTCGAACCTGACGCGGCCAAGTATGAGGAGGACGGCGTAAAGCTCAACGCCATCCATTTTAACGAGATACCGCAGATACCGCTCTGGCAGCCCAGCCAGGACGCCGTGATGGCGTCCTCGGTCGAAGGCTACACCTACCAATTCCACCGCCAGGTCGACTATCGCGATCTCAATCGCAAGTAAGCGGTCGGCACGATGGCAGCCCTTGGAGCAACGGTGATACGGGCGGGCAGGCGCTTTCTGTCCTCGCTGCCGGCGCTCCTTGGCGTGCTCGTCTTCACCTTCCTCTTGATGCGGGTGCTGCCGGGCGATCCTGCGGTGTTCTTCGCTTCCGGGCCGAATGCCGGCAAGGAGGAGATCGAGGTCATCCGCAAGCAGATGGGCCTCAACAAGCCGGTGCCCGAGCAATTGATGTTGTATCTCTATGATGTCGGCAGCGGCAATCTCGGCAGATCGATGATGACCGGGCAGTTGGTCACCAAAGATCTCCGCGAGCGGCTGCCGGCCTCGCTCGAGCTCACCTTCACGGCACTGCTGATCGCACTGGTGTCGGCGGTGCCGCTCGGTGTACTGGCGGCCCTGAGACCGGGCTCCATCATCGATCACGGCGTGCGGTTTTTCTGCGCGCTCGGCGTCTGCGTGCCGACATTCGTTTCCGGCCTGTTGCTGATCTATATCTTTTATTACCTGCTCGGCCTGGCGCCCGATCCGACCGGCCGGATCGACATCTTTGCGTCGCTGCCGCCAAGGCGAACCGGCTTCCTGTTGATCGACTTCCTGCTCGCAGGCGATTTCGACGGATGGTGGGCGGCCTTCAGGCAACTGATCTTGCCGGCGCTGAGCATGGCGCTGTTCGTGGTGGCGCCGCTGGCGCGCATCACGCGGGCCTCGATGCTGGTCTCACTGGGCAGCGATTTCGTGCGCACTGCGCGTTCCGTGGGCCTTCCCTGGTGGCGGGTCGTCGTCACCTATGCGCTGCGCAACGCCATTCTGCCGGTCATCACCATCGCAGGCATCGTGTTCTCGACCATGCTCGGCGCCAATGTTCTGGTGGAGAAGGTGTTCTCTTGGCCGGGCGTTGCCTCCTACGCGCTCGATGCGTTGCTCTCTTCCGATTATGCGCCGGTGCAGGGCTTTGTACTGCTGATGGCCACCGTGTTTGTGATCGTCAATCTGCTGGTGGATATCCTTTATGGCATCGCCGATCCACGGGTGACAATCGGATGACCTCAGCGACGCTGCGCCATGCTGGCTGGATTCTGCGCGGCAACCCGCTCACCGCCATTGCCGCTGCCGGCGTCTTCCTGCTTGCGCTGATCGCGATCATCGGGCCATGGATCGTGCCAAATGATCCGATCGCCTCGAACGTGTCGCAAGCGCTGATGCCGCCGAGCGCGGCGCACATCGCCGGCACCGATCAGCTCGGCCGCGACGTGTTCAGCCGCCTTATCGTCGCGGCACGGCTCGATCTCGCTATCGCCGTCTCGGCGGTCGGAATCTCCTTTGCCATCGGCGCCGTCATCGGCGCGATCTGCGGCTACACCGGCGGTCGGCTCGATCGCGGCGTCGGGCGCTTCGTCGATGTCGTGATGGCCTTTCCGCTTTTCGTGCTGGCCATGGCGATGGTCGCCGCGCTCGGCAACCGCGTGGAGAACATCGTCATCGCGACCGCCATTATCAATCTGCCGTTCTACATCCGCTTTGCGCGGGCGGAGGTGAATGTCCGTCGCAATGTCGGCTGGGTCGAAGCGGCGCGCGCTTGCGGCGACAGCCATCTCTCGGTCGTGCTGCGTTTCCTGCTGCCGAACGTGCTGCCGGCCATGGCGGTGCAGATATCGCTCAATCTCGGCTGGGCGATCCTCAATGCTGCCGGACTTTCGTTTATCGGCCTCGGCGTCAAACCGCCGACGCCGGAATGGGGCATCATGGTTGCGGAGGGCGCGCGCTTCATTTCCACCGGCAAATGGTGGCTGGTCGCCTTTCCGGGCCTGGCGCTGATGTTGACGGTGCTGTGCTTCAACCTGCTCGGCGACGGGGTGCGCGATATTCTTGATCCCCGCATGCGAACATGACCCAGTCGCTGCTGGCATTAAGCGACCTGCACGTCACCTTCTCGACACGGCGTGGCCTTGTCGAGGCGGTGCGTGGCGTCACCCTGACGCTCGGCGAGGGCGAGATGCTCGGCCTCGTCGGCGAGAGCGGCTCGGGCAAGTCCGTCACCGGTTTTGCGATCACACGGCTGCTCGATACGGCCGGGCGGATCACGGCAGGCGACATCCGGTTTCGCGGGCAGGACATCACGCGGATATCGGCGGGCGATTTCCGCCATCTGCATGGCGCGGCCATGGCGATGATCTTCCAGAACCCGCGTGCAGCGCTCAATCCGATCCGTGCGGTCGGGGACCAGATCGCCGACGCGATTACAGCCCATAAGCGAATGCCGCGAGATCAAGCACGCGCGCAGGCGCTGGAGCTATTGCGCGCCGTGCAAATTCGCGATCCTGAAAAGCGGATGGCTGCGTATCCGCACGAGCTCTCCGGCGGCATGTGCCAGCGCGTGATGATCGCCATGGCGATTTCTTGCAACCCCGCGCTCCTGATCGCCGATGAGCCCACCACCGGCCTCGACGTCACGACGCAAAAGGTCGTGATGGACCTTCTGACCGGGATAGCGGCCGAGCGCGGCATGGCGACCATCCTGATCACCCATGATCTCGGTCTCGCCGCCCGTTACTGTCGCCGCGTCGTGGTGATGGAGCAGGGCCGCCTGGTCGAGGAGGCCGAGCCGACGACTCTCTTCCGCGCGCCACAGCACCCCTACACCAGGCGTCTAGTGGCGGCTTCGCCCACGGCTAGTTCACGGATCGCGGATCTGGTGCCGGAAGAGGAGCGGGGACGGCACGTTGCGATGCACGTCGCGTCCCGGCCGCAGCCCGCGCCGGGTACGCCGCCGCTGCTGGAGGTGCAGAAACTCGCAAAGCGATTCGATCAGGGCGCCGCGGCGGTAGCAGACTTTTCCATGACGATCAGCGCCGGCGAGAGCGTCGGTCTGGTCGGCGAATCCGGCTCCGGCAAGAGCACGACGTCGCGCATCATCTGCCGGCTGATCGATCCAAGCGAGGGGGAGATCGCGTTCGAGGGGCAGTCGATCGGCCACATCCCGGCCCGCGATTTTCACCGGTCACCGTTCCGCAAGGACATCCAGATCGTTTTTCAGGATCCGAACGATAGCCTCAATCCGCGGTTCACCGCCTTTGACTGCATCGCCCATCCGCTGCTGCGGCTTGGCGGTATGCGCGCAGGCGACGCCTTGCGGCGGCGGGTGGAAGAGTGCGCGCAGCGCGTGGGACTGGGGATCGAATTGCTGACGCGCTTTCCGCATCAGCTTTCGGGCGGTCAGAAGGCCCGTGTCGGCATCGCCCGCGCCATCGCCTGCCGGCCGCGCCTGTTGGTGCTGGATGAGCCGACGGCGGCGCTCGACGTCTCGGTGCAGGCGGTGGTACTGCAACTACTCGATCGGCTGCGGCGCGAGGATGACTTGGCCTTCCTTTTTGTCAGCCACGATCTCAACGTCGTGCGCATGATGTGCGATCGCACCATCGTTCTGCAGAACGGCCGCATTGTCGAACAGGGCGAGAGCCGGGCAATGTTCGACAATCCGAAAACCGCCTACACACGCGAGCTGGTCGAAGCCGTGCCGCATATCGAGCCGCAACTGGCTGCGTTCGCGACCTGATATCATTGGCGGGCGAGATAGCCGCAAGGGGCCGCTTTGGCTCGGTCAGTTGCAGTGCCGTCGAACTGCTTCAAATGGAATACAGCGCCTGCGTGTCGGGTGATTACGAATTATGCAGCTCAAGTTAAAAAGGCGGCAGATGGCATCGTGGTGCTCAATCGAATAGGGCAGTAACGCTGTCGCGATTGGAGTGCGCCGCGACGACGCGCTGCATCATCTCGACAAACGCGGCTTGCTCCCGTTCACTTAAATTATCGAGCGTGGCACGGTGCGCGGCCCGCGCCGAGGCCTCGATTTTTGCCAGAAGCGCCGTTCCCGCCGGGGTCAATTTACAGAGCCGCGCGCGGCGGTCCTCATCATCTACGGCTCTCTCGACGAAATTGCGGGCGGCCAGTCGCTTGAGCGCTCCGGTCGTCGTCGTCCTGTCCAGTGCGATATCGGCCGCCAATGTGGTCTGATCGGCGGCTTTTCGCACCGCAAGCGCAGAAAGCAGGCTGTATTGCAGCGGCGTCACCTCGAATTCTCCGCACGCTTCCTGAAATAACGCGACGTGAATTTGATGCAGCCGCCGGATCAGAAAGCCCGGTCGTTCTGACAGCGGCCACGGGCGATGTCTGGTCTCGCCATGGCGCCTTTTTGCCTTCCGCAACGCACTCTCCCAGCCTCGGAACATCGATGCGAGTAGCTCGATTCGATGGGTTTCGCCGCGCGAAGATCATGGCATGAAGTTTGCTTTTGTAAAATACGAAGTATGCTTCGTATTTCGGCAAGACGGAATAACGCCGCCAGCGAAGGCAGAGGAGATTGTTCATGTCTATCAGCGCCAGCTTCGACCAGCTTCTGCGCGGCGGGCGCGTGATCTGCCCGGCTTCGGGCATCGACGGGATCAGGGACGTTGCTATTCGCAACGGCAAGATCGCGGCGGTGCAGAGCGACGTCTTGCCGACCAGCGCCAGAGAGGTGATCGACGTGACCGGCAAGCTGGTATTGCCGGGCCTCATCGATACCCACGCGCATGTCTATCAATATGTCACCGGCCGCTTCGGCATGAATGCCGACATGGTGGGCGTGCAGTCCGGCGTGACGACGTTGGTCGATCAGGGCGGTCCGTCCTGCATGACGCTGCCCGGCTTCCGGCACTTCGTTGCGGAGCCTGCGAAGTCGCGCGTTTATGCGTTCCTGTCGGCTTACCTGGTCGGTGGGCTAGAGGGCCATTACTATCCGCAACTCTATAGTCCTGAAGGTGTCGATATCGCTGCGACGGTGAAGGCGGCAGCGTCCAACCTCGACATTATCAGAGGCATCAAGGCGCATGCCGAGATCGGCGGTTTCGCGCGCTGGGGCATTCGCGTCATCGAAATGGCGGCCGAGATCGGACGCCGCGCCGATCTGCCGGTCTATGTGCATTTCGGTCAGCTCTGGGGCCTGCCCGAGAGTGGCACCAACGGCGAAGATGTCGATACGATTCTGGCGCGTGTGATTCCCTTGCTGCGAGAAGGCGACGTGCTGGCGCATCCGTTCACGCGCCATCCCGGCGGGTTCGTCAACCGTGAGGGTGAAGTACATCCGGTGATTCAGGCCGCGCTCGATCGCGGCCTGAAGGTCGACGTCGGGCACGGCAGCCATTTCTCCTATCGTCTCGCGAAGAAGGCGCTCGCCGCCGGCATTATTCCCACCACGCTCGGCGCAGACATTCACGGTTACAACACCCACGTGCCTGCGCCGGCCGGCACCCCGGACCAGCACGAGGACGACGAAAATCATCCCTTCGCCGGCCAGGCCAAGTTCAGCCTGGTCCAGGCGATGAGCTCGATGATGGCGCTCGGCCTCGCGCTTGAGCAGGTCGTGCCGATGGTCACATCCAACCCAGCCAGGATGCTCGGCCGTGCTGACGAAATCGGCGCCCTCAAGATTGGAAGGGACGCCGACGTCTCGGTGATCGGAGAGCGAAAGGGGCGATTCGTCCTGCGCGACAATGAGAACAATGAAGTCATCGCCGAGCGTCTGCTGCAGCCTGAGTTCTGTCTGCGCGCCGGTGCGCGATACGACGCGGTGGCGCCAATTCTGCCGCAGGCCGTTGCGGCATAGCGAGGTCAGCGACAGTTCGATCGGGGAGAACGTCACCGTGCGCAATGAGCGCGAGTTTCCTTCCGCAGGCGGAGCGGGCGCCGGACAAGGCGTCGGCGCGCGCCTGCTGCGGAAGGAGGACGATCGGCTGATGCGCGGCCGCGGCCAGTTCGTGGCCGACATCCGCCTCGCCGGACTGCAGGACGTCGCTTTTGTGCGCAGCCCGTTGGCGCATGCGCTGATCCGCGGCATCCATGTGCCGGAGCGTTATCGCGGCAGCGTCTTCACTGCGGCGGATCTCGCGGGCGTCAGTCCGATCCGCGCAGTTTCAGGGTTGCCGGGCTTCAAGATCTCCGAACAGCCGGTGCTCGCCACCGGCAAGGTGCGTCAGGTCGGTGAACTCGTCGCCATGTGCGTGGCGCCGACGCGAGCCGAAGCCGAGGACATTGCGGCGGCGGTGGCGCTCGATCTCGAAGAGCTTCCTGCGGTCCATGACATGCTGAGGGCGCGCGAGCCGGGTTCGGCGCTGGTACACGAGCATTGGGGCGACAACGTCTTTCTCGAAACCAATTTCGAGGTCGACATCTCCAGGGCATTCGATGCGCCGATTAAGCTGTCGCGTGAGATATCGACCGCGCGGCAGTGCATGTCGCCGCTCGAAGGGCGCGGTGTGGTCGCGACCTTCGATCACCGTCTCGACCAGCTCACGCTGTATTCCTCGGCCCAGATGCCGCACATCACGCGCAGCGGGCTTGCCGAGTGCCTCGGCATGGAGCAGGGCCGAATCCGTATCGTTTCGCCCGACGTCGGCGGCGGCTTTGGACACAAGGGCATCCTGCTGCCGGAAGAAGTCTGTCTTTCGTGGCTGACGATGCGTCGCGGCCATCCCGTGCGCTGGACCGAGGACCGCCGCGAGCATCTCACGGCGAGTTCCAATTGCCGCGAGCACCACTATAAGATCACCGTCTATGCCGATCGTGACGGGCGACTGCGGGGTATGGATTGCGAAGCGACCGTCGATTCCGGCGCTTACTCCTCCTATCCGTTCTCGGCGTGCCTCGAGGCGGCGCAGGTCGCCAGTATCCTGCCGGGACCTTATTTGATGCCGGCCTATCGCTGCCGGACGTTCTCGGTCGCCACCAACAAGTGTCCGATCCTGCCTTATCGCGGCGTAGCGCGCACTGGGGTCTGTTTTGCGCTGGAACTGATGCTCGATCTGGTCGCGGTGGAAACCGGGCTGGAGCCGGGCGAAGTGCGCCTGCGCAATCTGGTGCGACCGGAGCAGATGCCGTTCGACAATATCACCAACAAGCATTTCGACAGCGGCGATTATCCCGAAGCGATGCGACGCGCCCTGGCGTCCATCGACGTCGAAGGCGTGCGGGCACGTCAGCGCAAGGGGGAGGTCGACGGGCGCCGGATCGGCGTCGGCCTCTCGATCTATTGCGAACAGGCCGCTCACGGGACCTCGGTCTATTCCGGCTGGGGCATTCCGATGGTGCCCGGCCACGAACAGGCCTCCGCGCGTCTGACACCGGACGGCGGTCTCGAGATCAGGGTCGGGGTGCATTCCCACGGTCAGGGTATGGAAACAACGCTGGCGCAGGTCGCGCACGAAATGCTGGGCGTCGACGTCGCCAAGGTCCGCATCATCCTCGGTGATACGGCGATGACGCCGTACTCCACGGGCACGTGGGGCTCGCGCTCGATGGTGATGGCGGGCGGCGCGGTCGCAACCGCCTGCCGCGAGTTGGGCGAGCGCGCCAGACGCATCGGCGCCAAGCTGTTGCAGCACGATCCGGCCGCAGTGGTGCTGCAGAACGGCGAGGTTCGCGGCGTCAACGGCAGCGTCACCTTGAAGGAAATCGCCCATACCTGGTATCGCCGGCCGCAGGATCTGCCTGCGGACGTAGATCCCGGCGGACTGGAGATCACGGCAGGCTACAAGCCGCAGCGCGACACCGGGACCTTCAGCTATGCCGCGCATGCCGTGGTCGTCGCCGTCGATCCGGACCTCGGAGAGGTCGAGATTCTTGATTATGTCATCGTCGAAGACGGCGGCGTTCTCGTCAATCCGATGGTCGTGGACGGCCAGATCTATGGCGGTCTGGCGCAGGGTATCGGCACCGCGCTGTACGAGGAGATGCCGTTCGACGCAGCCGGTCAGCCGCTGGCGACGACGCTTGCCGACTATCTGTTACCTGGTCCCACCGAAGTGCCGGCGCCGCGTCTCGATCACATGGAGACGCCATCGCCCTATACGCAGTTCGGCGTGAAGGGAATCGGCGAGGGCGGCGCCATCGCTCCGCCGGCCGCGATCGCCAACGCCGTCAACGACGCGTTGCGGCCGCTCGGCGTGGAGTTGATGCAGTCGCCGATTACGCCATATCGCGTCGTCAACGCGGTTCTGGCCGCGCGCGATGCAGAAAGGCCGGCGGCATGAAACCGGCGACTTTCGGCTACGAACGTCCACGCGACTTGCAGGCGGTATTTGCCCTGCTCGGCGAGGCCAAAGCTTCCGCCAAGATCATTGCCGGCGGCCAGTCGCTTGGTCCCATGCTCAATCTGCGGCTGGTGGAACCGCAGTTGATCGTCGACATCACCGGTCTTGCCGAGCTCAAGCAGGTTGAGCGTCGCGGCGACGAACTCGTGCTCGGGGCCTGTGTCACCCATGCCGACATCGAGGATGGACGCATTCCGGACGTCACGCGCGGCGCCATGCAGCGCGTCGCCGGCAACATCGCCTACCGCGCGGTTCGAAATCGCGGCACGGTTGGCGGATCGCTCAGCCACGCCGATCCCGCGGCAGACTGGGTATCCGCGCTGTCGGCACTGGGTGCGAAATTGACGCTGCGAAGCTGCGCGGGCGCGCGGATGGTGGCGATGGAGAGCTTCATCGTCGGTGCGCTCGAATCGGCGCTGCGCGATGGCGAGATCGTCGAAACCATTCATGTCCCGGCGATGCCGGCGTCTGCGCACTGGGGCTACGCCAAGAGTTGCCGCAAGACAGGCGAATTCGCGCATGCGATCGGCGCAATCCTGATCGATCCGGGCGCTGCATGCGCCCGCGTCGTGATCGGTGCGATCGATTCCGCGCCGATCGTCATCACCAACGCTGCGGAGCTGTTCGGTGGACGCATTACTGGCAACTACAAGGATCGCTTCGATGCGCGTGTAGCTGATGTCCTGCTGGCGAAGGCGGGTGTCTCGAATCCGACGCGTCGCCATATTCATGTGAACGTGCTCAAGCGCGCGGTCCGCGAGGCCGCCGCATGAACATGATCGCACTTACCGTGAACCAGCGCGCGGTGCAGGCTCTCGCGGAGCCGCGCACCAACCTCGCAGACTTCGTTCGCGAGAAGCTGGATCTGACCGGTACCCATCTCGGCTGCGAACACGGCGTCTGCGGTGCGTGCACGGTGCTGCTCGACGGCGTCCCCGCGCGCTCGTGCATCACCTATGCGGTGGCCTGCGAAGGGGCTGAGGTCACTACGATTGAAGGACTCGACGACGACAGCGTTACGACGGAACTTCGCGCGGCCTTCACCCGCGAGCATGCGTTGCAATGCGGCTATTGCACGCCGGGAATGCTGGTCTCGGCGCGTGATCTGGTGCTGCGCCTGCCGCAAGCCGACGAGCGCCTGATCCGCGTCGGATTGAGCGGCAATCTGTGCCGGTGCACCGGCTATGTCGGCATCGTGCGGGCGGTCCAGTCCGTCATTGAAGCGCGGCGCGCCCGCAATATCGCGCCCCAACCGGACGGAGGACGGAAGATCCTAGGCCCCGTCGGCTCAGGCCGAAGCGCGCACGACGATACCTATCGCGTCGAACGCATCCGTCCCGCAGCAAGCGAGCAAACGCCGCCTGAAACGGCCAGTTCGGTTCCTGCGATTCCGGATTTCATCCCCGCCACCGTTCTGAAGCAGCAGTTCAGCGTCGCACACCCGCCTGAGCAGGTCTTTGCAACGTTCGATGACATCGGTGCTGTCGCGGCCTGCCTTCCCGGCGCGTCGCTGACGGCGCCGCCGAAGCCGGAGCGCGTCGAAGGTGCGATCCGGGTCAGGATCGGCCCGATCGTCGCGACATTCCAGGGGGTCGCACGCGTCGAGCGAAACCCCGCCGAGATGTCCGGCCGAATCGTCGGCATCGGCAACGACCGGCGCAGCCGGTCTTCGACGCAGGGCGAAATTCGCTATCGGCTGGTGCCGATCGAGCAGGGGACGCGCGTCGATCTTTCCATCGGATACACGCTCACGGGCATGCTGGCCCAGGTCGGAAGGCCGGGGCTGGTGCGCGATCTCGCGGCGCGTTTGATCGCGGAATTTGCCGGAAATCTCGACCGCCGCCTCTCGGGTACGTCATCGGACGACGCCACGCCCGCCGCGTTGAACGGAATGGCGCTGATATTCAGTCTTTTGCGCGCGCGGGTAGCGCGTTGGGTTGGTCGTTTCTCGTCCAGCAAGGACGGAACGACGTGATGGACCGAATTTCCGTCGGATTGCGGAAACGACGAGGTTTGAACTGCGGATAGATGAACAGCGTGAGATTGGAGAACCAAATGACACGGACTTTCAGAATTTTTCCGACGATTGCGCTGGCGGTCGCCTTGCTGGGTGGTGCCGCCGAGGCTCAGACCATCAAGATCGGCGTGAACGAGCCGCTTACGGGTGCGTTCGCCGCGTCCGGTACCTACGTCGTCAACGGTGCCAAGATCGCCGCCGATGAGATCAACGCAAAGGGCGGCATTCTCGGCAAGAAGCTCGAGCTCGTCATCGAGGACAACAAGAGCAATCCCACGGAAGCAGCTGCCGTCGCCGAAAAGCTGATCACGAGCGACAAGGTGCCGGTGCTGATGGGGGCGTGGGGTTCGAGCCTGACGCTTGCCGTGATGCCCAAGCTGATGGAATACGAAACCCCGATGGTGGTCGAGACCTCCTCGTCGGGCAAGATCACCACGACCGGAAATCCCTACATCTTCCGCATCTCGCCACCGTCGGCGATTGAGGCCGCTGCATTCAAAGGGATCGTCGACAAGCTCGAACTGAAGAAGGTCGATTTCCTTGTCATCAACAACGACTGGGGTCGCGGCACCGCCGAAGACTTCAGCAAGATGATGAAGGAGAAGGGCATCGCGGTCGGTACCGTCGAGACCATGGATCAGGGCGCCCAGGATATGAGCGCGCAGCTTTCCAAGCTGAAGAGCACCGATTCCGAGACCATCATCGTGACCACGGCGGTGGACCAGCTCACGCTGATCTTCAAGCAGGCCGCCGCACTCGGCCTCAAGAAGCGCATCATCACCACCGGGGGCTCACAGAATCCGGATCAGATCATCGCGCAGGCGGGTGCTGCGGCCAACGGCACCATGCATCTGACGACCTTCCTGCCCTGGTTCCCCGAGAAGACGCCGAATCCGGAAGCGACCAGCTACTTCATCGCCGAATGGAAGAAGCGCGGTTACGACTTCGCGGGCTGCACCGAAAGCTTCCGCGGCTATGACGGCATCCGCACCGCGGCGGCGGCAATCGAGAAGGCGGGCAAGGCGGAGCCTGCGGCGATCAAGGCGGCATTGTGGGACATCAAGGTGAAGGGCCTGAACGGCGATATCGTGTTCCGCAAGTCCGGTCCCGAAGGCAAGGAAAGCGGCCAGAGCCAGCCCAACGTCTATCTGATCGAAATCACCGACGGCAAGATCGGCATGAAGACGCTCTGACGTCACGTTGCTGACCGGCGAGGGCGGCAGCGAATCCGCGACCCTCGCCGGCATCTGGATATCTGGGAGCCACCTTGAGCGAGTTTCTGCAACATCTGATCAACATGCTGGTGCTCGGCGGCACCTATGCCCTGCTGGGCATCGGTCTCACCTTGATCTTCGGCATCATGAACGTCGTGAACTTCACGCATGGGGTGCTGTATACGTTCGGCGCCTACATCATGTTCATCGTGGTGCATCAGCTCGGAGTCAACTTCTTCCTTGCGCTGCCGCTTGCCGTTGCAGCCGGCTGGCTTCTTGGAGCGGCGATCGAGCTGACCTTGCTGCGGCCGCTGCGCGGCTCCGACATCGACACGACAATGCTGGTCATGATCGGCGCCTGGATCGCGATGCAGTCCGGCGCCTTGTGGATATGGGGCGGCGTGGCGAAATCGGTGACCACGCCTTTCCCCGAGGCGCCACTGGTGCTGGGACCAGTCTCGGTGTCCTGGCTGCGGCTGTTCGTCCTTGCCGCAGCGGCCATGCTGATCTTCGTCACCTATCTCCTGATCAACAAGACAAAACTCGGCTGTGCGATGCGGGCGACCTTTCAGGATCAGGACACCGCTTCGCTGATGGGCGTCAACGTCGACCTGATCTACACCTCGACCTTCGCAATCGGTTCCAGCCTCGCCGCCGCGGCAGGCGCACTGCTCGGTCCGGTCTACGTCATCTTCCCGCAGATGGGCGATCTCGCCGCCGTCAAGGCATTCGCGATCGTGATCCTCGGCGGGCTCGGCAACATCACCGGCGCGGTGATTGGCGGTTTCATCCTGGCGCTCGCCGAAGAACTCGGCGCCGGCTACGTTTCCTCGGGATACCGCGACGCCATGGGCTTTTTGATCATCATCGCGGTTCTGATCTTCAAGCCGACTGGGCTGTTCGCGCGCTCGGAGCGCGTCGGATGAGGGCAGTCGTCGCTATTCTCACGGTCGTCGCGTTCGCATCGGTGCCGCTCTGGCTGCGCGATCCGTATCTCATGAACGCGCTGATCACGACCGGTATCTTCATCATCGGCGCGATGAGTCTCAATTTGTTGCTCGGGTTCACCGGCCAGCTCAGCCTCGGTCACATCGCGTTCTTCGGCATTGGCGCTTACGTCAGTGCATTGACGTCGCTTGGTTTCGATGCAGGCCTGCCCTTCGGCTTCCGCATTGTTCACGCTCCCTGGCCGCCGATCGCCGGCTTCGTGTTGGCCATCGTCGTTGCGGGATTATGCGGGTATCTCGTGGGGTTGCTGTCGTTTCGCGTGCGCGGCGCCTATTTCGTGATCGTGACGATTTCCTTCGCCGAAGTGGTCCGGCTGGTGGCGCTGAATTGGGTCGAGTTGACGCAGGGCCCGCTGGCGCTGACCAACATTCCCTCGATTACGGTCGGATTACCGGGTCTCGGAGATCTGACCCTCCGCACCAAGCTGCAGAACTACTACCTCGTGCTTGCCGTCGCGGTTGTCACCTATGTGCTGATCTGGCGCCTGGTTCATTCGCATTTCGGCCGCGCTATGCGCGGGCTGATGGAAAACGAAACGCTGGCGGTATCCGTCGGCATCGACGTGACAAAGACGCTCACTTTGGCAGCGGTGATTTCGGCCGGGATCGCAGGCGCCGCCGGCAGTCTCTACGCACACTACATCCGGATCATCGATCCCGAGGTGTTTGCCTTCATCAACACGGTGACGATGGTGATCATGGTCATCACCGGCGGCAAGGGGTCGCTCGCCGGTCCGGTCGTCGGCGGCATGATCTTCGGGCTGTTGCCCGTGTTTCTGCGTCCGATCATGGCGCCAGAGGCGCAATGGATCGCCTATGGTGCCGTGCTGATCGTCATCCTGTTCGTATTGCCGCGCGGCATCGTGCCGTCGCTGGCGCTGCGATTTTCAAAGCCGGGGAGCCGGGCTGCGACGATTGCCCCGGTCGCCCTTTCCGAACGCGACGCCAAGGAGCACGCGTGATGACGGCGATCGCCCTGAAGGTCGAGAAAGTCGCCGTGCATTTCGGGGGGCTCGTTGCGCTCTCGGACATGAATTTCGCGGTCGGCGAGGGCGAGATCGTCAGCTTGATCGGACCCAACGGGGCCGGCAAGACTACGGCGTTCAACGTCGTCACCGGCTTTCTGGATCCGACCCACGGTGCCGTGAGCTACCGCGGGACGGCACTTAACGGATTGAAGCCGCATCAGATCGCCGACCTGGGACTAATCCGCACTTTTCAGCGCACCAGCGTGTTTCCGAACGACACCGTCTACGACAACCTGCTGATTGGGCTGCATCGCCAGGGCAGGGTGAGCCTTCTCGAAGCCATTCTGGGGCTGCCGCGCGCGCGGTCGTCGCAGCGGCGTTTGCGGGAGCGCGCCAGCGAACTGGTCGAATGGCTTGGCCTCGAACGCCGTGCCCACGACCTTGCAGGCTCGCTGTCCTACGGCGAGCAGCGTCTTGTCGGTGTGGCGCTGGCGCTGGCCGCCGAGCCGTCGATGCTGCTGCTCGATGAGCCGGTCTCCGGCATGAACGCCTCGGAAACCCACACCTTCGTGCAGTTGGTTCGCAACATCCGGGATCGCGGCGTCACCATCCTGCTCGTCGAGCACGACATGCCGATGGTGATGAGCGTCTCTGATAGAATTGTGGTGCTGAACTACGGCCGGATCATTGCCGAGGGACCGCCCGACGTGATCCGGAACGACCCGGCCGTTATCGAGGCTTATCTTGGGCAGGGAGCGACACGTGCTTGAGATCCGCGACATGGTCTGTGGCTATGGCGGCGTTACGGCGTTGCGCGGCATCTCGCTGGAGGTCAAGGCCGGGCAGCTCGTCGCCCTGATCGGCGCCAACGGCGCCGGCAAGAGCACCACGCTGCGCGCGATCTCCGGGCTGGTTGCGCCGCGTTCGGGGTCGATGCTGTTTGAAGGCAAGGACATCGCGGGCGCCAAGCCGCCGCGCGTGGTGGCAAGCGGGATCGCGCATTGTCCGGAAGGACGGCGGGTATTTCCGTATATGACGGTCCAGGAAAATCTCGACATGGGGGCCTATCTGCGCAGCAGTGCCGCCGAGATCGCGGCTGACCGCGACCGCATCTATGCCGAGTTCCCGCGCCTGGCCGACCGCAAGCGGCAGGCCGCCGGCACCTTGTCAGGCGGTGAGCAGCAGATGCTGGCGATCGGCCGGGCGCTGATGTCACGTCCACGCCTGATCATGTTCGATGAGCCTTCCCTTGGGCTCGCGCCCAATATCGTCGAACGAACTTTTGCGATCATCCGCGGCATCCGCGATGCCGGAACGACGGTCCTGCTGGTGGAGCAGAACGCGTTTGCGGCGCTCGAGATGTGCGATCACGCCTATCTGCTGGAAGGCGGCCGCATCGTTCTGTCCGGGCCTGGCGCGGATATGATCGAGAACGAGCATGTGCGAAAGGCCTACCTTGGTGGATGACCGGCCCCCAATGGTCGCGTTGTCAGGCGCCGGACAATGGATGCCGGTCTGCGGGCTCAGCCGGCTGATTTCACAAACGATCGTCTGCGTCCGCGCGACCGGAATCGATTTGATCCTGATCTGGAGCGAAGGACGCGCGGTGGCCTGCGAACGGATGTGCCCGCACGAACAGGCTGACCTCAGTCTTGGACACCTGTCGGGAGGACGCTTGTGCTGCCCCCGTCACGCGGCCTCATTCAATCTCCGAAATGGCCAGATTTCCTACGGCTGGCCGAGCCGGCCGTTGCGGCTATACCCCATCCGGATCAGAGACGATCAGGTCTGGATCGACACTGGAACGATCAGATCGCCCACGACCTAGCCGACGAGCTTTCGAGCGATATCGACGAGCGCGCCGTCAGGACGCCGCAGCTCGCTGAGGATGCTGAAATGGTCGGCGCCTTCGATCGGGACAAGCCTGCCTGGTGCGCCCGCGGCCATACGCGATTCATGAAGCTTGATTGAATCGAAAACCAGCGCCGGCAGTTCGGCCGTGCCGTAGGCGATGTCGAGCCGCTTGTGGACGGCGGGCAGCCGAAGCGGCGACAGCCTTGCGACTTCCTGGTCGGTCAGCTTCAGCGCATTGTTAAGCCCGGTGTCGCGGATCGGTGCAAGATCGTACACTCCGGAAATCGCCAGTCCCGCGGTGACGCGTGGGTGATCGAGTGCCATGGCGACGAGATGGGCGCCGGCCGACCAGCCCGAGAGCACGACCGGTCCGGAGATGCCGTATGACTCTCCGTTTTGGGCCAGCCAATCGAGCGACCGGGATATCTCTGCCACGATTTCCGTCAACGAAGCGTCGGGAGCCAGCGGATATCCGGGAATGGCAACCGACCAGCCATGCGCAGCGACGCCTTCGACCAGCATGGCAAACAGTTCGCGTGAGTTGCGCTGCCAGTAACCGCCGTGCAGAAAGACGAGGCAGGGTGCTGTCCTGTCGGCGGCCGGATAAAGATCGATCTTTGTCCTTTCGCGGTCGCCATAGGGTACATCAAGAAAGGAGTTTCGGCTGGCGCGCAGCGTTTCGGACAGCTGGTTTCTTTCCGCGATCAGTGCTGCGCTGTTCCTGACCGCCGCATTGTTGTCATAGGCGGCGTCGCGCTCCGCTTGGGAAAGTGCGGCCCAGTTCAGCCGGGGATCTGAAGACCTATCCTTTGTCGCCATGGCATCGTTCACACAAATTGCTCCTGCAGCAATATCCAAGCGCCTTTAAAGCCAGTATATTCACGTAGCCCGCACCAGCAATCGAAAGATCAGCAAGTGCTGTGCTATACTAGCCGTTTACTTTGGCAAACTCCGGTCTAGCACTAGAGTTTGATGATCAAGGCAAACGCAGGTTCAGAATGCAGATCCGACCAGGCAACGATGATTTGCTGCTGATAATCGATGTGCAGAACGATTTCTGCCCCGGTGGCGCGCTTGCGGTTGCCGATGGCGATGCCGTGGTGCCTATTATCAATCGTCTCGCCGAACGCTTCGACCACGTAGTGCTAACCCAGGACTGGCATCCGCCAGGTCACAGCTCCTTCGTCACGTCGCATCCGGGAGCGAGCCCCTTCGAAACCGTCGCCATGCCATATGGCCAGCAAACCCTTTGGCCCGATCATTGCGTCCAGGGCACCGCCGGGGCGGCGTTTCATCCGAAACTGGTGATCGACCGGGCAGAGCTGATAATCCGGAAAGGCTTCCGTCCCGAAATTGATTCTTACTCTGCGTTTTTTGAAAACGACCGGCGCACACCTACCGGTCTGGCGGGTTATTTGCGCGACCGCGGCTTGCGGCGAATCTTCCTGGCAGGACTCGCCACCGATTTTTGTGTCCACTATTCCGCCGTGGACGCACGCCAGCTCGGATTTGACACCGTGCTTGTTGAGGCCGGATGCAGGGCCATCGATCTTGCGGGCTCGCTCGAGGCCGCCTGGGCAGGGATGGCCGCCGTCGGTGTGCAGCGTGTCAACGATCTTTAGCGAGGCCGTCGCTTAAGCCACCTGCCGGCTGGCCCCGATCCGGGCAACTCGCCTGGCAGGCAGTCCGCTGTAGGACGATTCCGCTTATCGAGCCGGTCCCTTCCGCGTCTTCCGGTCAAAGAACGTCGGCCAGGGATTGCCCGTGCAGGGTTATATTGAGGCCCTGCAAGCCCTGGTCGCTGATTTCGCCTCCCATGGCTTTCAGGCTTTCCTCGCGGATCAACGACATCAGGCCGCGTCTCAGTGCAAGGAATTCCGATGACATCATCATCGACTGCTGGCGAGGCCGCTCAAGCGGAATGGAAATTTCCGCCTTGATCGAGCCGGGCCGGGCCGTCATGCAGTAGACGCGGTCGGACAGGAAGATCGCCTCGTCGATGTCGTGCGTCACGAACAGGACCGAGATTTTCAGCCGTTGCCACATGTTGGTGAGGATTTGCTGCATGATGACCCGCGTCTGCGCATCCAGCGCGCCGAAGGGCTCATCGAGCAGAAGAACTTTCGGCCCTGTCGCGAGGGCGCGCACAATGCCGACGCGTTGCTTCATGCCGCCGGAAAGACGATCGGGATAATGCTTTTCGAATGCTTCCAGGAGCGCTCGCGGCGGGCTTACGCGGCTGGCAATCGGTACGCGCGCTGGGCGTTCGCCCTGAACGCCTTGTCGCGCACCTGCGGGCCAAGCTTCATCAGGCACTTATCAAGCGCGCTCTTGATCTCGCCATAGCTGCCGGCGAGCAGACACACTGGCCAGTCGGAGCCGAAGATCAGGCGATCTTCGCCAAAACATCTGGCGGCATGCTCGACCAAGGGGAACAGACGAGCCGAGTCCCAATCGTCCCACGTCGCCTCGGTAGCAAGGCCTGAAATCTTGCACCATACATTGCGGCACTCGGCGAGCGCTGCGAGACGATCGGCCCATTCACGGCTGAAGCCGTCGGCGATCGGCGGCTTGGCGGCGTGGTCGAGGACAAGCCGCGCATGCGGAAAGGCTTGCGCCGTCGCGATTGCGGCCGGCAACTCGCGCGTGCGCACCAGGAGATCATAGGCGAGATCGCGCTCGAACACCGCGGCCAAGCCGCGCTGCACGTCCTTGCGTAGCAACCAATCGGGATCGAACTCGTCGTGCACCTGATGACGAATCCCGACCAGCTTGTCGCCGCCTGGCGAATCACGCAACCGGTCGAGCGTCTCATCGACCGCTCCGTCTGTGAGGTCGATCCAACCGACCACGCCAGCGATAAACGGCGTGGCCGCGGCTACGCGCAGAAACTCTTCAGTCTCGCCAGTCGACGAGCGGCATTGCACCAGAATACTGGCATCGATCCCGTTCGCGCGAAGCAATGGCGCGAGATCGGATGGTCCGAAGGCGCGGCGGATCGGCGCGAGCTCGGCCGCGTCCATCCAGGGATAATCGGCCCGCGCCGGATCCCAGAAATGCTGATGGCCGTCGATCACCATGTTACGCTCCACCAGGCAACGGCGCCCGCGCATCGACCAGTTTTCGCGCGCGCAGCTCTTGCCAAAACCCCGGAGATACCGATGTCTCCGCCATGGCGATATTCTCGGCGACTTCCGCGGCTGTGCGCGCACCCTGCACCGCGACCGTCACAGCTGGGTGTGCCCTGCAGAACTGGACGGCGGCGGCCTTGAGCTCGGTGCCGTGCTCGTGGCACAGAGCCTCCAATTCCAGCGCGCGGGCGACGAGCGCGGCATCGGCGTCCTCATAGTTGAACTTCGCTCCAGTGCGCGGGTCGGCGAGGATGCCGCTGTTGTAGACGCCGCCGAGAAGGATCCGGATGTTCTTTGCGCGGCAGATCGGAAACAACGTCGTCAGCGCGCCCTGGTCGAGCAGCGTATAGCGGCCCGCCAGCAGAAAGCAATCGACCGGCGCGACTTCGGCGAAGCGGGCGAGCATCTCGGATTGATTCATGCCGGCGCCGATCGCCTTGACCGTGCCATCATCGCGCAAGCGCCGCAGCGCGCGGAAGGCACCGGCGACTGTATCCTCATAATGGTCATCCGGATCATGGACGAGCAGCACATCAACGCGGTCGAGCCCGAGACGGACCAGGCTTTCCTCAACCGAGCGCATCACACCGTCATAGCTGAAGTCGAATTGCGGCCGCTCGGCGGGTGTACCTTTGTAGTGATCGTCTTCCGGAGCGGCGGTGGCCGGACGCAGCAGACGCCCGACCTTGGTCGAGATCGCGAATGAATCCCGCTCTTGCCGGCGCAGAAAACTGCCCAGTCGACGCTCGGCCAATCCGAAACCGTACAGCGGCGCGGTGTCGAAGAAGCGGATACCGAGCGACCATGCACGCTCGATCGTCGCTTCCGCATCCGCGTCGCTGACCGGCGAGAACAATCCGCCGAGCGGAGCCGTTCCGAGGCCAATCGCCGTGACATCGAGCCCCTCCGCAAGCCGCGCACGTTTCATTTCAAGATCCTTCCGAGGCCGAGAGCAGCATTCACTCCCCCGCGAGCGGGGGAGTGAATGCGCCGGAACGTTGGGACTGCGAACGTTCCTACTTCAACAGTTGAGCGACGTTGTCCTTGGTCACGAGGTCGAGGCCGGTATAGATGACCTCGGGAACCTTCTCGCCCTTCTTGATGGCCAACAGAGCGTCCATCGCCTTCTCGCCCATCTCGAACGGGCGCTGTCCCGTCAGCGCGTTGGAGTAGCCGTCGCGCAGCAGTTCGAGCTGCATCTTCAGCGTATCGGCGACGACGAGCGTCAGCTTGCCGGCGTCGATGTCCTTTTTGTTCTTGTTGACGAAGGCCTTGTAGCCTTCGGGTGCGAACATCGGCCAGCCGCCAACCGGCACGATCGCCCCCAGGTCCGGCGTCGCGGTGCGGAGGTCCGCCATCTGCTGGATCGCGAGCGCAGGATCGTCATTGCAGAAGGTCGGCGAGCCAGCAACCTCGACCCATTTCGAGCCCTTCAACGCCTCGCGCACGCCGTCGACGCGCTCGGCGAGGTTCTTGGCGCCGGGACCGCCGGAGACGACGGCATACTTGCCGCCCTCGGGCTTGAGCTGGAGCAATTGCTTGCCGAGCGCGAGGCCGAAGTCCTTGTTGTTGGTGCCAATATAGGCAATGCGTTTCGAGCCGGGCGCATCCGCGTCGAAGGTGATGACGGGGATGCCGGCCGCGGTCGCTGCCTCGATCGATTTCGTCATCGCCGCGACGTCCGCGACCGAGATCGCAAGGCCGTCCACCTTTTGCGTGATGAAATCCTGGATGATCTGCGCCTGCGTCGCCGGCTCATGCTCGACGGGCCCCTTGTAGATGCATTCGACGTTGCCGAGCTCCTTGGCGCGCTTCAGGCAACCGTCCCGCGCGACGTCGAAGAACGGATTATTCATCGCCTTGGGCACGATCACGAACTTATAGTTCTGCGCGAAGGCCGGAGTCGCCATCATCGCGACAGCCATGCCGGCGAGAAGTATCTTCCTCATTGGTTTCCCTCCATTTTTGCCTATCCTTTCGAATTGAATGCTCCAGAAGGCGGGATAGACGATGCGTTCGTTGCTTCTTCCGGAGTAACCTCAGGTGATACGTGAGCGGATGCGGTCGACCAGTACGGCCAGGATGATGATTACGCCTACGAGCGTCTGTTGCCAGTAGGAGCTGACCTGCGCGAGCACAAGGCCGTTGCGGATCACCTCAAGCAGCACGCAGCCGACGATCGCCCCAAGCGGGCCGCCGACGCCCCCCGCGAGATTGGCGCCGCCGATCACCGCCGCCGCGATTACGTTGAGCTCGTAGGATGTTGCCATGTTCGCGGGCGCAGACCCCAGCCAGCCCGAGACGATGATGCCCTGCAGCCCTGCAGCGAGCGCGCAGATCACGTAGACCTTGATCTTGACCCGTACGACCGAGATGCCGGTCAATTCCGCCGCCTTCTCGTTGCCGCCGAGCGCGAAGACGTGACGGCCGAAACTCGTGTGGTGCAGCACGATCGCCATGAGCGCCGCGAGGACCACGAGATAGATGAACGGCACCGGTACGCCGAACAGATCGCCCGAGGTCAGCGCGTAGAAATAGTCGGCGTCTGGCCCGCCCGGAAAGCTGCCGCGGCCGTTGGAGACGACATAGCCGAGACCGCGGACGATCGAGAGCATGCCGAGCGTGGTGACGAAGGGCGACAGTCCGAGCACGGCGATGCAGAAGCCGTTGACGAGGCCGACGATTAGCGCGGTGACAAGTCCCGCCAAGATCGAGACCAGCAGGATCAGCCCCGGCACATTGGCGACCACGGTCTTGCCATCCGCGGCCAGATGCACGAACAGGGACGCGCCGGGCATGCCCGGCGTCGACAGGCCCGACATCACCATGGATGTGATCATGGCGGAGAAGCACATCATCGATCCCACCGACAGATCGATGCCGCCGGTGATGATCACAAAGGTGATGCCAAGGGTGGCGATGGCGATGAAGGAAAAGTTCTTCGCCACGTTCTGCATGTTGCCCTGCGTGAAGAAGTAGGGGCTCGCAAAATGCATCGCGATCAATAGCCCCAGCAGCGCCAGCAAGACGTAGCCGGTTTGGGATGCAAAGATGCCCCGCTGCCACCACCTGATGCGGCCGACATTGGTGAAGGAAATCGGGGTTTCCAGGGGCATGGCCATCACGCAGCCTCCTTCGCACCGGTGATCAGGGCAGTGATTTCCTCGGGACTGGTATCGCGGATCGACTTATCCGCCCGCTTCTCCCCGCGGCGCATAACGACGACGCGGTCGCAGACCGCGAAGACGTCTGGCATGCGGTGGGAGATCAGCATGACGGCCACGCGCTGCTCTTTCAGCCGATGGATCAGGCCCAGGACCTGCTCGACCTGGCGGACTGAGATCGCCGCGGTCGGCTCGTCCATCATCACGAGCTTGGCCTTCGACAGGCGGGTGCGTGCGATCGCAACCGCCTGGCGCTGACCGCCGGACATCTGCTTGACGAGATCATGCGGTCTGGTCTCGGAGCGCAGCTCGCCGAACAGTTCCAGCGCGCGCGCCGCCATCGCATTGTGATCGAGAAAGGCGAACGGGCCGAATTTGCGGTTGAGCTCGCGGCCGAGAAAGACGTTGGCCGCCGCCGTGAGATTGTCGGCAAGCGCCAGGTCCTGATAGACCACCTCGATCCCGACCGCGCGAGCATCGATGGGACGGTAGAAATGGACCGCGTTGCCGTCGAAGCGGATCTCGCCGTGGGTGGGACGGAAATTGCCGGCGATGATCTTCACGAGCGTCGACTTGCCCGCGCCGTTATCGCCCATCAGGCCGACCACCTCGCCGGGGAAGACCTGCATGTCGACGCCGTGCAGCGCGCGGATCGCGCCGAACTCTTTGCCGATTCCTGTCAATTCCAGAACCGGTTGCCCGGCTACACCTGCGGTTTCCATGCTCGGCCTCGCTCAGACGTACCGGTTGACCACTGATTCCAGATATTCCTGACGACCCGAGCGCGGCTGTGGATCGAAACCGGGTGCCAGCGCGCGATCAGCGAGATCGGCAAGCGAACGCTGGCCAGCGAGGATGGCGCGTCCCTCGGCATCAGCCCATCCGGCATAACGTTCCGTAACCGGCATCGTGAGCGCCTCGCCATCGAGCATGTCGGCGGCGGCGAGGAACGCCCGCGCGCAGGCGTCCATCGAGCCGACATGAGCATGGATCAGATCGTCCGGATCGATCGATTGCCGCCTGATCTTGGCGTCGAAATTGAGACCGCCCGTCGTGAAGCCACCTGCCTTCAGAATGTCGTGGAACGCCAGCGCCAGCTCCGGTACGTTCATCGCGAACTGGTCGGTATCCCAGCCGAGCAGATCGTCACCGCGGTTGATGTCGAGCGAGCCGAACACGCCGAGCGCCTGGGCCAGCGCAATCTCGTGCTGGAACGAGTGGCCGGCAAGGATGGCGTGGTTCTGCTCGATGTTGAGCTTGACGTCTTTCAGAAGGTCATAGCGCTGGAGGAAGCCGTAGCACGTCGCAACGTCGAAATCATATTGATGCTTGGTCGGTTCCTTCGGCTTCGGCTCGATCAGGAGCGGTCCCTTGAAACCAATCTTGTGCTTGTGCTCGACGACCAGCGAGACGAAGCGGCCGAGCTGGTCGAGCTCGCGCTTGATGTCGGTGTTGAGCAGCGTCTCATAGCCTTCGCGTCCGCCCCAGAGCACATAGTTCTGCCCGCCCAAACGGTGAGTCACCTCGAGCGCGGCCCGTACCTGGCCGGCGGCATAGGTGAAAATGTCAGGATCCGGATTGGTCGCGGCGCCGGCCATGTAGCGGCGATGCGTGAACAGATTGGCCGTTCCCCATAGGAGACGCACCTTGGAGGACGCCATCTTCTGTTCGAAGAGATCGGCAATGGCGTTGAGGTTGGCGACGGATTCGGCGAGCGAGGCGCCTTCCGGTGCGGCATCGACATCGTGGAAGGTGAAGAACGGCACATCGAGCAGGCGGAACAGCTCGAAAGCGATATCGGCCTTGGCGCGCGCCAGCGCCATTGTATCCGTGCCATGATGCCAGGGCCGCAGGAATGTCTCGCCGCCGAAGGGATCGCCGCCGGGCCAGCACAACGAATGCCAGTAGCAGACCGCGAAACGCAGGTGGTCCTCGAGCCGCCGTCCATGAACAATGCGATTCTTGTCGTACCAGCGGAAGGCGAGGGGGTTCTCGGCGTCCTTGCCGCCATAGACGACCGGCGCACTCGTCCCGAAGAATTTGGGTGACGCGTTCACAGGGAGATCTCCTTCAGCGCGGGATATAGTTTTCGCCACTGGTGATAGGCTTCATCATAGGCGGCCTTGGCAGACGCACGCGGCATGAAGCTCGCAAGCCGCCGCGGACGCGTGCAGACCTCTGCGGGGTTTTCGTTGGTTGCGGCAAGCCGGCCGAGCCGTGCCGCGCCAAGCGCCGCACCAACCTCGCCCTCCTCGACGCGGTGCACGGCAATACCGAGCACGTCGGCGCAAATCTGTGCCCACAGCGCCGAGCGCGATCCGCCGCCGACGAGGTCGACTTCGGTGATCGCCGAACTGGCGCCGCCGAGCGCTGCAAGATTGTCGCGCGCAGCAAAGGCCACGCCTTCGAGCACGGCCTGGACGATCTGATCGCGGCCCATCGCACCGCGAAGACCCACGAACGCGCCGCTGGCGGTGGCGTCGTTGTGTGGCGTGCGCTCGCCATCGAGATAGGGAAGGAACTTGACCGGACTCGGTCCGCGGACGGTCTCGCCGAGCGGCGCCAGCAGCGCGGCTGCAGGCATTGCCATGACGCCTGAAATCCAGGCGAGCGAGGCGGCCGCCGCCAGCATCACCCCCATCTGGTGCCAGAGACCCGGAAGCGCATGACAGAAGGCGTGCACAGCCGACGCAGGCGCCGGCGCAAAGCTGTCGGTGACACGAAACACGACGCCTGAGGTCCCGAGCGACAGGAACGCATCGCCCGGCGTGATGGCGCCAAGCCCGATCGCGCTGGCGGCACAGTCTCCGGCACCGCCGGCAACCACGATATCTTTCGCCATGCCCCAGCGCTTCGAAAATTCGGGAGCGAGCGCCGCGCTGATCTCGCTGCCTTCGACCAGGCGCGGCATGTGGTGAAGACCGAGCCCCGTGGCATTTAGCAGCGACGCAGACCAGCAGCGCCCACCAACGTCGAGCCAGAGCGTGCCGGCGGCGTCCGACATGTCCTCGACCATCTCGCCGGTCAGGCGGTAGCGCACGTAGGCCTTTGGCAGCAGCACTTTTGCCACTCGCTCGAAAATCTCGGACTCGTGACGGGCCACCCAAAGCAGCTTTGGCGCCGTGAAGCCCGGCATCGCCAAATTGCCAGCGATCGCATGCAACGAGGGGCAGTGCCGCTCGAGCCGCTCGCATTCGGCATGCGAGCGGCCATCATTCCAGAGGATCGCCGGCCGCAGCGGACGGCCGTCATCACCGAGCAACGTGGCGCCGTGCATCTGGCCTGAAAGACCAATACCACGCACCTGCGCGACCTCGCGCGGATGCGCGGATGCAAGATCGTCGACGGCGCCGATCGCCGCGCCGACCCAGGCGTCCGGATCCTGCTCGGACCAAAGCGGCGCGGGATGTGACATCGCAAGCTCGCGCGCGGCCGTCGCGACGATTGCGCCTGCCTCGTTCACCAGCACCGCCTTCACACCGGACGTGCCGATGTCCATTCCGAGATACAAATTGTCATCCTCCCTTGCAGCCCGGCTGGCGATCTTCGTCGCCTTCCAGCATCGTGGCCGTCCTGCAAATCAGTGCTGCCGGCTAGGGCAGATTGTCCCGCATCACGATGTCGATCCGGATCTTCTCCTGCTCAATCAAGATCGGCTCGCCGCGGGCAAGCGCGAGCAGCACGCGCACGGCGGCCCGCGCCTCATGTCCCGGGTTTTGTGAGATCGCCGCGTCCATCACGCCCTGCAACAAGAGCTTGCGCGTCAAGACCGTGACGTCGTGGCCGACAAACACGACCTGCTTCTCGCGACCGGAATCGATCAGGGCCTTGGCAACGCCTTGCGTGCCCGCGCCGACATTGTAGAAACCGACGATGTCGGGATGTTTGCCGAGCAGCCGCGACAGGACTTGTTCCGAGCGCTCGTCCTCGTCGCGACCTTCGAGCACGGGCAGCACGTCGAGCCCTGAAAACTCCGACGCCATCACCTGGTTGAAGCCGAAGATGCGCTCGGCGTGGTCGCGTAGGCCCTGCGAGCCCGCGACGATCGCGACCTTGCCCGATCGCGGACCGACGAGCCGGCCGACCAGCGCGCCGGCGGTGCGCCCGGCGGCGATGTTGTCGATGCCGACATAGTGATGACGCCGCGACGACGGCACATCCGAGACCAGCGTCACGACCTTGGCGCCGGCATCGACGAGATCGTTGATGGCGGCGCGGACGCTAGGATGATCGAGCGCCACCACCGCAACGCCATCATAGTCGCCGCCGGCAAGCGTCTCCAGCGAAGCCGCGAGGACGGAGGGGTCGAAAACGTCAGTCGCGACCATCTCGACCGCAAGCCGACGCGCCGACAGCCAGCCCGACATCTCGCCGAGATAGGAGTGGATCTGCTGCATGAACAGGTTCGGCCCGGACGGCATCACGAAGGCGAAGCGCCGTGCCCGGCCACGGGCGAGCTCGGCCGCGGCCACATGTGGCTGGAAGGAATTTCGCTCGATCGCCTCCTTGACGCGGCGAACCGTGTCCGGCCGCACGCCGGGGCGGTTGTGCAACACGCGATCGACCGTCGCGAGGCTGACGCCAGCCTGGCGAGCGATGTCCCTGAGCGTCAGAGGGCCGTTGGCGTCAGCATCCTTCATGGACTGAAGGCTAGCAGAGGTTATTTGAGGTGCGCAACTCATTTTGAGGGACACGACGCCGCGTAGCGGTAGCGCGCTCCGGGAGCGGTTGTCAGCGTCTGGTCAGATCAAGCGCCAGGAGGCCGTTGGGTCCTCGACCTACCTGCAAGCCGATAAGGCTTATCACCTTGCGGAGTTGAGCCATAGGTAACTCCTTAAGCATTGATTAGTGACACGATCGCCTCTCGGATCCAGCGTTGTCCGCTGTGTCCGTGACTGCGCTCGTGCCACGCCATCCCGACGGCGAAGCCTTCCACGGGGAACGGACAGTCCATCACCTTGAGCGTGTCGGAATGGTCGCGCACCAGCCTTTCCGGCACCAGAGCCACGAAGTCCGAGTCAGACACGATCTCGGGAACGAACAAAAATGAAGCGGCGGATAATACCGCATTGCGCTTGTATCCGAGAGCAGCCAAAGCGCTATCCACCGGTGTCACAAAGCCGCCGCCACCAAGGGACACGACTACGTGCTCCAGCCTGGCAAATTCTTCGACCGTGATCCCTTTCCGTAGTCGCGGATGCTTGCGGCGGCCGATAAGCACATAGCGCTCGTCGAACAGATGCCTGGTACGAAGACTGGGCGGCGCATCCTGTGGTGTCATCAGCACCAGGTCGACTTCACCGCGCGCCATCTGCGCCTCCAACTGCGGCAGGTCCAGATTGCGCAGGGCCACACGCACCCCGGGTGCCCGCGTTCTGAGTTCCACGACGAGCGGCTTGATCACTGCTGCCTGCAAATAGTCTGTGCAGGCGATGGCGACGGTTAGCTTGGCCTTGGCAGGATCGAAGTTCCTGTGCCTGGCGATGGTGGCGCGAACCTGGTCGAGCGCTTGGCGCAAGGGGTCGAGCAGTTCGATTGCCTTGGCGGTCGGCGTCATTCCTCGCTGTGCAGGAATGAGCAGCAAGTCATCGAATTCATGCCGGAGACGGTTTAGCTGCGCGCTTACCGCTGGTTGGCTCAGATGAAGGCGGATCGCCGCCTTCGTTACGTTCTGCTCCACCAGCAACGTCTCGAGAGTGACCAACAGATTGAGATCGAGGCGCTTGCTATCCATCGGATGGATAGTAGCCAAACACTTCTACGATTTCAAATATAGCTCGGATCAGTCGAGACTTCGTGCACCAGGGCAGACCCGCGCCGCGCTCACCTGCGAGGCCGTGGTGGGATCGGGCGGCAGCGTTTCATGCCCTTGAGAAAAGGAGAAATAGCGTGATCCAGGCCGATACCTCCAAACCTTTGATCACCGTGGTCGGTGCCTCAAGTAAGCAAGGTCGAAGCGTCGCCGAAGCCTTGCTCGACAGCGGGCGCTACCGGGTGCGTGCCCTGACTCGGCGCCGCGACAGCCAGCCCGCGCAAATCCTGGCGCAGAAGGGCGCCGAAGTCGTGGTCGCGCCGCTTGAGCCCGGCAAGCAGGCTGAGTTGACCGCGGCTATGAGTGGCTCGGCCGGGGCGTTCTTGATGACGCCGCCCATCGTCAAAGTGCCGCCCGCTGAACTTGAGTTTACCCTCGGCAAGGAATTGGCCGATGCGGCGGTGGCGGCCAGCGTCGAACACGTAGTTTTCAGCGGGCTCGAAAATGTCGAAGCGCGCACCGGCGGTACCAAGTGGGCGCCGCACTTCACCGACAAGGCGAAGGTGGCAGACTATATTCGCAGCCTGCCCATTCGCAGCTCGTTCGTGTACCTGGCGTTCTTCTACACCAACTTCCTCGAATATTATGTGCCGCAGCGCGGGAAGGACGGCATCACGTTTGCCATCTACTTACCGCCGCACATCCCCATGCCGTTCTGTGATCCGCTCACTGCGGCCGGGCCGGCGGTGCGCGAGATTTTCGATCGCCCGACGCAATACGCCGGCCAAACCCTGCCGGTTATCGGCGAGTTTCTCTCGGCGCAGGACATGGTGGACACGTTTGTGCGCGTCACCGGGCAGCGGGCGCGCTATGCCTCCGCTTACTCGCGCGAAGATCTGTTGCGCCACTTTCCGGGTTTTGCCGCCGACGAGCATCTCGTGCGCGAGTTGGTGGGCATGGTGGAATACGCCGTCGAATATGGTTACTTCGCCCCCGAGCGCGACCTGACGTGGAGCCGGAAAATCGATCCGCATGTGTTGACCTGGGAGCAATTCCTGAAACGCAGTCATTGGCAAGGCGACTTGCTGTCTTATGGCGCCGCTCCTGAGCCCGATCACGCCCTTCTTCGTTAGGCGCGGCTGGCTGGACCTAGTCAAACTTCCTCATGATGGATTGGAGCGAGAGCTTAAGAGTCTCAATTACTTGGACGACCGCCTGTGCACGACGTGTGCACCGGAAAATCAATAAAAATCTTGCGACAGCTAATGTGAGCCGGCCCTGAAGTGGGGCAGGGCACGTGAATTGGGCGTGGTGGACGACAAAGACTTGCCGAGGCGGGGAACTGTGTGTGCGGGGACGAGCTCCGCTGTTGTCGGAGGCGAAGGGCGCCGCCAGGTTTGCCGAGCTGCGCTGATTCAACTTGAAAACAAAGATCGCCGTAGCGGCGTTGGTAGCGCTCCCATGATTTGAACGCCGATATTGTCTAGCCGTGTTATGCGTGATCGAGATAGTCGGACACGCCGTTCGGCCGCGCATCGAGGGATACTGCGCAGTGCTGAGGATTGGAATCGTCTCGGACACCCACGGGCTCCTGCGGCCTGAGGCTGAGCAAGGGCTTGCCGGGGTGGCGCATATCATCCACGCGGGCGATATTGGCCACGCGGACGTTCTTGTCAGACTCCGTCGGATTGCGCCCGTCACCGCGATCAGGGGAAACATCGACACCGGCGACTGGGCGAAACATTACCCCGACACCCAGGTGATACGACTCGGGGAGCGGTCCTTCTATGTCTTGCACGACCTTCAGCAACTGCAGATCGACCCTGCAGTTTGCGGAATTGACGTGGTGGTTTCCGGTCACTCGCATCGTCCTCGGATCGAAACGATTGACGGTGTGCTCTATCTAAACCCTGGAAGTGCCGGGCCACGGCGTTTCAAGCTGCCTATCACACTGGCTACTTTGGAGCTGACCGCAAGCGGCCTTCGGCCGATCATACACGACCTTAGTCGCGCCGAGTGATGTGGACGAGGCCGACTGAGCACTAAGCAGTATCCTTTCTGGGATATTCGCAGCCAGGCTCGGCGTGCTATCGTCGCTCGTCACTCGCAAGTTCGACCTTGGTATCGTTCGTGCGGACCAACGCATTGTGCGCGAACTGGATGGAACACGTGTTGTGAATCACTGTGTAGTGAAAGCATCTGATCTGCAACGTCCCTAACTTGCAGTCTGTCGCGTTGGTTTTCGTATTTTTGGTGTCTCATATGGTTCAAGTGGCGAGATCCCTGTTCGTCTTACCTATGTCTCCACTTCCGCCGAAAGCGGTCTGGTCAGCATGATTGGCATGTCTCATTTCCCAACAGACGGACTATTTCTACTGTCCTTTGCTTGGCCCGTTGGGCCCTCTGTTATCGGATTCTTGGGCACGGGGCTTCTGTGCTTTTGGCACCGCCTCGATCAACAGCGCGAGCGCCTTGCTGAAGCCTGAAGCGGCGTAAGATGCGCCCCGATAGTGCCCGAGACGCACTACGACGAGATCGTGCGAGGGAATGATCAGCGTGGTCTGCCCGCCAGCGCCCGCCATGTAATAGGCATCGCGCGGGACTGGATACTGCCCGTCGCCGTTGAGCCAGAAAAAGGCTCCATAGATCGGCCGATTGTCCGCGGCCCAGGCGGGCGCAAGCGTGCTGACGAATGTGGTGTAACCCTCTGGGAGAATGCGCTCACCGTTCCAAACTCCCCCCTGAAGAAAGAGATTGCCAAGCCGCGCCCAATCGCGCCCGGAGCCCACCACATGACCTTGCCCTAGAAAATTTCCGAAGGGATCAGTTTCGATCACCATGGTACGGATGCCGAGCTTGTCAAACAGCACCCGCTGGGGAAATGAGAGATATTCGTCGCCGCGTTTTTCGACACCGAGCCGGATCAGATAGTTGATCAGGACCGGATCGGTGTTGCGATAGCGTCCGACCGTGTCGGGAGGCCATTGCAATGGCCGTGTTGCCGCGTAGTGAAAGGAATCGATGCCGCCGGTATAAAGATAGACGTGATCCGGATAAGGCCCCGTTGGGTCATAATCGGGGTCTTGGGGCGCCCTGATCCGAAGGCCGCTCGACATGTGAAGGAGATTCGCAATGCGTATTTTGGCGCGCGGGTCGCCGGGTGTTTGCCATTCAGGGATCGGTGCCGCCTGGTCCAAATCATAGACGCCGTCTTTGACCAGAATGCCAAAGAGCGCTGCCGTAACGCTCTTGCCCATGGACCAGCTTTCAAGCGGCGTGTGCGCGGTAATACCTTCCGCGTAGCGCTCGGCAATAAGGCGGCCTTTCCATGTCACAACGAACGCCGCGGTCAATCCTTCGGCCGGCTGGAACGCGGCATTCACGGCAGCTTTGAGTTTCTCGGCGTCGATCTCTGTCGGCAACCGATCTTGCGGCAGCATGTCGCCCATGGGCCACATTTGGGTTGCGGGATCGGGCAATCGGCTCTTGACGGCGACGGGCTTGAAATTCACGGCGCTCTTGCCGATCGGGAACGTGACGCAACCCTGGCTCCCTAGGTATTTGGCCGTCCGGGTCACGCCGCTAGGGAGCGTCACATGGACCGCCTTGTTGGCGCGATCGATGACCGGCTTGCCGAGCTTCGCGCGCTGTGGGTAGGGCGCCGTGAAAAACCCAACATTTTCGGCCGCGAAATCGGGCGCTAGACCGGTCATGAATACAGCTGAGCACATGACCTTTGCATATCCGGCGGCATGATGCGTCAAGGGGTCGCCTGGCGGCGGCACATAGGGCGTGTCGAGTTCGAATGATTTCGCGCGGGCGATGAGCGCGTCCTTGGCGGGGGCCTGCGCAGCCGCCGCCGCACCGGCGAGGGCCACAAAAATCGTCGCCAGAAGACACTTATTCATGATCGCTCCCGCGAAAACGAACAATAATCGTTTGGTTCAATTGCTGCGCATGCAACACATCAATATGCCCTAACGCGGATCTGAGTGAGAATATGGACCAGCCCTCGCGGCGCAGGATATCAGGTCGGCGGCACAACCGCTCGGCCGCTAGCTACGGCCGGCGAGTTCCGTTTTCGGGCCAAGCGGACCAATACGGCAGGCCTGCCTGCAGATATTGAGCATGCTTCTTCACCCCCAATCATGATCGCCCGCGCAGCAGCGTTATCTCGCAATTGCCGCCTTGTGGGGCCGGTTGAAATAGACACAATATGCTCGCTTCGGGATCGAGGAGGATGCCATGCCCGAAGCACCAAGCGACATTGATTATACGGTTGATATAGGCAGACACGAGACGATGTTCCGTGCGAACACACCCAAAGGAGAGGAATTCCTCGGCGGCGGTGAACTTACAATGTCCAATGAGGAAGCGCATACATTCATACAGGATGCCCGCGCAGCAGGGCTGACGGTCAAATCGTTTTTCTAACGGTTTCGCAAGCAGGTCCTGCACCTCGCTATTGGTCGAGGGCCAAGCCATCGGGTGCAAGAGGCGCACGGCTTTAACGCCATTCTAGATCATCAGCCCGGTCCCGTAGGTCCGAAGGTGCCGGTCTCGGAAGTGCAGCGTAGTGGACGCAGCGCTGCGCTCTTCATGTCCAGCGCCGCTTAAACACGCAGTGCCGAGCCTCGCGTACTGTCCTAACTAGTACACTAGCGAAGGCAAATTAAGACACGCTCCGACGCGACCGTCACGAGGCGCGCCAACCTTGGCGCTCATGGCTCGCATGGACCAGCTAGAAAACCAACCAGACAGGATCAAGATCGGGGACCTGATAGGTGACGTCCGTGCCGCCAATAGCGTTCGCGCCCATAAAGAAACGCCAGCAGCCAAAGAAGGCTACCCATGACGAGCCAGAGCAGTCCGGTGACGGCATCCTGACTGAACTCCAGCTTCTCGAAGGCCGGCCACATCCACCACCCGCCCCGGATCAGGAGCGCGAGCCATACGAGCATCAACACGTGCCAAAGGACGACTCTCACCATCGCTTGATCGCGAACCGCAAGTAGCGGTTCTCCCGTCGCTTCGTCACGCTGCAAACCGCTTCATGATGTCAGCCCATGAGTGGTACGCCCAATAGCCGACGGACACGAGGCCGGTGACGAAGCTGAACCAGAGGATAATGGCGTTCAGCGTACTGACCCTAAACTCCGGCGGCAGACGACGGTTATTGATCATCATGATCTGCAGCGAACCGATCGAGCGGTAGACCACTGCCGCCACGGCCACCATTAGCCACATGAAGAACGGCTGTTGCTGTAGGATCAGATAGAAGCCTGCTAGGACCGCGACGGTTACCACGATGAAGTACCACACGCGGTAAGGAATCTTGTCTTCTAGATCGGTGGTCACGGCGATGGCATCGGTCGTGGTGCGGCCGACGAAGGTGTCATAAAACGGGAACTGGGCATCATAAAGCGTGACCATGATCACGATCAGCATTAGTGCCCCTGCGGCCGGGCCGAGCACGCCCTGTGCCACGATCGCCATCCGCAGTGGCACCTCCACGCCCGTCGGCACCTTGCCGGTATTCAGGAATTCATTGTGGAGGTAGGCGTAGCCGGCGACCGAATAGAGGTAGGTCATGATCAAGCCGCCGATGATCGCCCACCATACGACAAGGCTCAAGCCGCCCAGCCGGACCCACTGCTTCATCTTGGCGACTTCCTGCGGATCGTTGCTGTTCCACCGTATCTCCTCGGCAGTAATCCGCTCGGGCGGCCGCAGGAAGCCCGTGACCTGGCCCGCGTAGCGACCCATGCCCCATCCTGCCGCGACTACCCAAAAGCTGACCCACATCAGGCTGCCGCCGGGCTGATTGTAGAGCGCAACAATATCGAGCGGCGTAACATCCTTGGTCCATTCCTGCGAAAAGAATAGCAGCCCCAAATAGGCCTGCAGAATCGTAATGTAGTCGCTGGGTTTGGCGGCAATGACGGTGATCGCCAGGACCAGGGCGATATTCAAAAACATGATGACCTTGAAGAACCATTCGAGAAACGCGTAGGTGCGGTTAGAAAAGTAGTAGACGACGAGAACCAGCACGAGAGCCAGCACGGCCCAGATGTATTGCGGCGGCAACGCCTGGCCAAAAAGGGTCCAGCCCTGAGGCGTGGAAATGCCGGTGAACCGTTGCGCAGCGACGACCGCGCCTCCCATACACGCCGGCCACGCCCACGTCAGCACCGCGGCGATCGCCCAAAACCACGGCCAGAAGCCACGTGGCGCCAGCTCGTTGGTGCCGGCGAAGAACGACCGACCGGTGCAGCAGCTGTATTTGATGCACTCATATACCAGCGCCGTCTCGACGATGACGGAGATCACCAACAACCAGTGCCAACCGAGCGCCCCGCGTGCTGCCACGTTGGGTAGCAGGTAAGCCTCACCCCCACCGATCGAAATGCCGAAGTTGATGGCTTGGGTCCTACTGCGGCAATGATGCCCGCCAATCGTCAAAGGCAGCGGGTCTGGAACATTCTGAAGATCGCGCGGATCGCTGGTCGCACCGCTGGCTGCTGCAACTTCGGCCATGCTCGCCCCTCAGGTCCCTCGAACGGGTCGGCACACGTCCAAATATTGGGGCAGGCTGCTCTCCAGACAGCCCCTTGATGGGGTATTGCCCCTCCATCGGTTGTTTGCGGTTCACGCAGTTCACAAGCAACGCGGACTACCGGCGCATCGCGCTCAGCAATGCAAAAGTGTGGGACGCCGTGGAGAACAGGGCAACGGTTTCGGGGCCTCTCCTTGAGGCGCGTCGTCTTGAGGGCGAGCGCCTGGCTTCTGCCGATCGGCCGTATCGAGCTGCCTCTGCGAGCGGCGATGACACCTGTCGGCGGCGACTACGCCCTCAATGTCGCTAACCGTACTCGAGTTTTACGATTTACTTAGCGTTTGCTGCTTCCGCCCTCCGTTGCTCGGTTCTTCCTATCCGCCATGTGATTCAAATACGCCAAGATCAGCCCGAGTTCCTCATCGCTCAGGTCCTCTTCGGAAAAGCTGGGCATCCGCTGCTCGGGCCAAACCCGAACCGAGCGTGGATCTCGGATCAGCGCGCGCAAACCGGCATCGGTGAAGTACTCGGTTGGGTTCATCGGCAAATTCAGATCGGGGCCAGCCGACGCCGATCCTGCCTGGTTCATCGTGTGGCATGTGAAGCATTTGTTCACGAAGAGGGTTTGCCCGTCTCGCGCCGGATGGAGGGCAGGGAGCATGGGATCAACCGCGAGCGAGGGCCACCGCTTGGCTGGCGCGTCTTGCACCGATAAACTGACAAGTTGGTAGGGCCACATCATGGTTGGGACGGATGACGCTTGATCGCCGAGCCATACGATATAGAAGGCGCCTGCGCTCTTATCCTTACCTGGAATTGGTGGCCACCGCATGTCGGCGGCTTCGATTGCCATATACGCGACGACGCCGTCTTTGGCGTACACCAGATCGCGAGGGATTTGCGTCACGAAGCCGTCTTGCGCTACCGCTTCCACCACGGCATCGGGCGGAATGGCAACTCCTTCAAGCAACTTCGCGAGCGCCACGGCTCGATACGTCCGAGGAGTACGGTATGCGACATCACGCGACGTGGTGATTTCGACGACATCCGTGCGGGCAAGCAGCGCGTCCCGATCGAAGATATGGGCGCGACCATCGGCTGACACCGTCAACGTCGGACCGGTTGCCCAAACCGATGTTGGCACTGTAAAGGCAACCAGCGAGAAAGCCAACGTGACAGCGAGCCCGATCATCGTTGTAGGCATATCCGAAACATCCCTCCAACGCGGCAATGGTAGACGCACAATGCGACTATTGCAGAGTTACACCTATTCCCAACTCCTCCAGCAGCGAAGCCCAACACTTCGAAAAAATCTCGTCTCGTGTGGGCCACTGCGTAAGGGCTCTTGACCAAAAGCGCGCCGTTCGAGGAGACAGCCCTCGCTAAACCCAAGAGCAAGCAGGGCGTTGTGAACCCTATTCGCCCCGAGTTGTGGTGGCTTTTCAGACGTCCATACCTTGATATCGCGATCGATTGCGGAACCTAGTCAACCCGGAGCGGATCCTGTCGCAGATTGAGGGAGCCGCGATCATGGGCCTGAGCCTCGCCAAAACTGGCGCGATCACCTTCAAGGACGGCAAGGTGCAACAGGGCAATTTCGACGATTTCCCGGTGCTCCGGATCGACGAATCCCCTGGCATAGCGAATGTCTACATCGTGCCTCCCGGACCCGACACC
>NZ_JADPKF010000055.1:0-92781 GCF_023073815.1 Bradyrhizobium sp. 157
TGCAGATAGTTGCGTTCAATCGTCCGGTCGTAGCTGTTATCGCGCATTGGATCGTCCTCCAGTGGAGCGATCCAATCAGCGAATTAGTGAACATGCACAGCAATGACGATCGAGGCTAAGCCACTCTCCGTGCCGCGCCCGCCTTCACCAAAATCGCATCAAGACAATCGATCATCAGTGATATCTCCTCACGCGTGACGTTAAGCGCCGGCATGAAGCGCAGCGCATCGGGCTGCGGCGAGTTGATGAGGACACCGTCCGCAAGCGCCTCGGCCACGATCGCCGCACCGATCGGCAGCTTCAGATCGAGCGCCAGCAACAGCCCGCGGCCGCGGACTTCGCCGAGACCGTGCCGCGCCGATAATTTCTGCAATTCGCTTTCCAGGAACAGGCCGATATCCGCAGCTGCTTTCAGGAATTGCGGCTTCGAAACCTCCTCGAGCACCGCAAGCCCCGCAGCGCACATCAACGGATTGCCATTGAACGTGCCGCCCTGGTCGCCATGCTCGAAGCAGGAGGCCTGTTCGGTCGCGAGCAGGGCTGCCAGCGGCACGCCGCCGCCGATACCTTTGCCGAGCGTCATGATGTCCGGCTCGATGTCGGCATGCTCATAGTGGAACAGTTTTCCGGTCCGGCCCATGCCGGTCTGGATCTCATCGACGATCAGGAGCAGGCCGTGGTCTCTCGTCAGCGCGCGCAGTTCCTTCAGGAATTGATCGGTTGCAGGCCAGACGCCGGCTTCGCCCTGGATCGGCTCCAGCATCACGGCGACCGTGTTGTCAGAAATCAGCGCCTTTACTGAACCGAGATCGTTGAGTTTGGCTTTGCGGAAGCCTGATACCTTTGGCTCGAACAGCGGCTCGAACGCCTTCTTGCCCGATGCAGACATGGTCGCAAGCGTGCGGCCGTGAAATCCACCTTCGAACGTGATGATTTCGAACGCGCCGTTCTTGTATTTCGTGCCGTATTTGCGCGCGAGCTTGATGGCACCTTCATTGGCTTCCGCGCCCGAATTGGCGAAGAACACCTGATCGAAGCAGCTCTTCTCGCAAAGTGCTTGGGCGAGCTTTAGGCTGGGGCCGTTGTAGAAGGCGGGACTTGGCGTCAGCAAAAGCTTGGCCTGTGCGGCAAGCGCTTCGGCGACGACCGGTGGCGAATGGCCGAGGCAGTTGACGGCCCAGCCCTGCATGAAATCGAGATAGCGCTTGCCGGCCTCGTCCCACAGATACGCGCCTTCGCCGCGAACGAACACGGCCTGCGGGCGGGCGGTGATGTTCATCAGCGCGTCGAACGGATGGGCAGCATGGGTCATGTCGATCTCCTCAGGGTTTTGGGGAAGGGGCAGGCCGAAACGCAAGAAGGCCGCACTTTTGAGGGTGCGGCCTTCTCGAAAACGTGGCTGAACTAGCTAATCAGCGTTGTCGTCGGACATGGCGCGCCCCATCATCGTCGCGGGAGCGACGACGCAGGCAGGCGCGGCGGTTGGTCCGGTTCAGCTTCATGGCGATGGCCCATACAGCCGGATGGCAGGGGATGTCAAGAGTGCTGGCCTTCAGCACCTGCCCCGCGATACGGGGCGTGACCTTGCTCTCGGTTATCAGTCCGATAACGTCGCCGACGTAAGTAAGCTGTATTAGAGGCTCAGTTGGTTAGATCGATTCAGTTTGAAAAGATTTGCTCGATACCGAGTCTCTCGGGCTTTTCGCTGGTCACGACGGCGGTAGCTGACGATCAATCGCTTCTGTTTCTATTTGTCGAGGTTTCCGGAAGCGGCTCCGTCGTTGAGACATTTCAGCATGGCATTGGCATTTTCCCGCGCTCAAGGATGGAAGTTCCGAAGCGATTTTGCCTGCAGCGCATGAGCGGTGGCTCGTTGCGGTCGATTGATCTTCCCCTGCTCGACGTCACTTTCCCTCGGCTCGATACCTTTCCCGACGGACAAATCCTTCTTGCGAGCTCCAGATGTTCGTGGCGTGCCGAACACGACTACGACCTGAATGGCGTCATCTTCGATCCGGGCACCGGCCGATCGAGACGCGTGCTCCTCGGTGACGGCATCGACAGCATGCAGATCGATCGCCTTGGCCGAATCTGGGTCTCCTACATCGACGAAGGCGTTTTCGGCAATTTCGGCTGGGGAGCTCCAGGACCGCCGCCGGTCGGCTCGAGCGGGCTGGCGTGCTTTTCTGCGTCTGGCGAAAAGCTCTGGGAGTTTCCAGAAGATACGGGCTACAACATTACGGATTGCTACGCACTCAATGTGTCAGGCTCCGAAGCGGCCATCTTCTTCTACACGGGCTTTCCGATCTGCAAGGTCAGTGGAGACTATCGCCTTAGCTTCTGGAAGACAGATCTGCGAGGCTGTCACGCATTTGCGCTTTCCGAAACGGAGGCTCTTTTTCTGGCCAGTACAAGGAGCCGCCCGACCTGGCGCATATCGGCAGGCTGGTCGCGGGCGAGCTTACGGAAACCCGACGAATACGTCTCTTGATGCCAGACGGCTCCAGGCGATCGGGAGGACGATTGGCGGGGAGGGGCAGGCACCTCTACCACTTCGATGCCGAGAACGTTTGTCGTGTGAGCTTGGATTGACGGCGTGTTCTGGCCGTTACCCAAACGCGTCAGAATCCAGCGACGCTGCCGTGCAGGTCATACTGATCCGCGCGCTCGATCTTCGCGGTGACGATCTCGCCGACCTTCAGCGGGCGGCGGCTGGAAAGATAGACCGCGCCGTCTATCTGCGGCGCGTCAGCCTTTGAGCGGCCCTTTGCGACCGTCGGTCCGACCTCGTCGACAATGATCTGTTGCCTGGTGCCGACCTTGCGCTTGAGGCGGCGGGCCGAGATTTTCTGCTGCCGGGCCATCAGCGCGTTCCAACGCTCCTGCTTGATCTCATCTGCGACTGCATTCCCGATCGCATTCGAGGCGGCGCCTGCGACAGGCTCGTATTTGAAGCAGCCGAGCCGATCGATCTCGGCTTCTTCGAGCCAGTCGAGCAGATAGGCGAAATCGGAATCGGTCTCGCCGGGAAAGCCGACGATGAAGGTCGAGCGCAACGTCAGGTCAGGACATTCCTCGCGCCACTTCTTGATCCGCGCCAGCGTCTTTTCCTGCGCGGCGGGACGCTTCATGGCTTTCAGGACGTCCGGGCTCGCATGCTGGAAGGGAATGTCGAGATAGGGCAGAATCTTGCCCTCGGTCATCAGGCCGATGACTTCGTCGACGTGCGGGTAGGGGTAGACGTATTGCAGCCGCACCCACGCGCCGAGATCGCCGAGTTCCTTGGCGAGATCGAAAAATTTTGCGCGGACCTGACGGTCCTTCCACGGACTTTGCGCGTACTTCACGTCGACGCCGTACGCCGACGTGTCTTGCGAGATAACAAGCAATTCCTTGACGCCGGCTGCGACGAGCCGCTCCGCCTCGCGCAGCACGTCGTTGGCCGGACGCGACACCAGGTCGCCGCGCAGTTTCGGGATGATGCAAAAACTGCAGCGGTTGTTGCAGCCTTCGGAAATCTTCAGATAAGCGTAGTGGCGCGGCGTCAGCTTGACACCTTGCGACGGTACCAGATCGAGATGCGGGTTATGCACCGGCGGCAGGGCGCGGTGCACGGCCTCCAGCACGCTCTCATATTGCTGCGGGCCCGATATCGAGAGCACGCCTGGATAGGCCGCTTCGATTTGCTCGGGTTCCGCGCCCATGCAGCCGGTGACGATGACCTTGCCGTTCTCGGCCATCGCTTCGCCGATGGCACCGAGCGATTCCTGCTTGGCGCTGTCGAGGAAGCCGCAGGTGTTGACGATTACGATGTCGGCGCCGTCATGCTTGCGGGCTAGCTCATAGCCTTCGGCGCGCAGCCGGGTGATAATGCGCTCGGAATCCACCAGCGCTTTGGGGCACCCAAGGGAAACAAAGCTGACTTTGGGCGCAGCGGCCTGTTGCATATTTCATCTGCCTGATTGATCGGCACGAGCTAGTCCTAATGGCCCACAATTACAAGGCTTTGCGCCAACTTCTGACGTGCTATGGATGCCCGGCCGGGGTATGAGTTGATCGATGAGCGCTGAGTCGTCGCCGAAAATCGTCATAGTCGACGAAAGTCCGATCCGGGCCGCAATCCTGGAAGAGGGGTTGCGGGAGGCGGGCTTTACCGGCGTTGTCCATATCAGTGAGATGCAGAGCCTGCTGGCGCGGATCTATGCGCTCGACCCTGATGTCATCCTGATCGACCTGGAAAACCCCAGCCGTGACGTTCTGGAACAGATGTTCCAGGTCAGCCGCGCGGTGCGACGGCCGATCGCCATGTTCGTCGACCAGAGCGACGCGGCCTCGATCCAGGCCTCCGTCGATGCCGGCGTTTCCGCCTACATCGTGGACGGTCTGAAGAAGGAGCGGATCAAGCCGATCCTCGATCTCTGCATTTCCCGCTTCAACGCCTTCTCCAAGCTGCAGGACGAACTCGACCGCACCAAGTCGGCGCTCGAGGAGCGCAAGGTGATCGACCGCGCCAAGGGAATCCTGATGAAGGTGAAGGGCCTCACCGAAGAGGAGGCTTATGTGCTGATGCGCTCCACCGCGATGCGCGAGAAGAAAAAAATCGGCGAGATCGCGCAGTCGATCCTGACCGCGTCGGAGCTGCTGAAATGACGACACCGCTGCATATCGGCTTCATTCCGCTGGTCGACGCGGCCGCGCTTATCATCGCCGTCGACAAGGGCTTTACGGCCGCCGAAGGGCTCGATGTCACGCTGGTGCGTGAAGTGTCGTGGTCCAACGTCCGCGACAAGCTCAATATCGGCATGTTCGACGCGGCGCATCTGCTGGCGCCGGTCGCGATCGCCTCGAGCCTGGGCCTAGGTCACGTCAAGGTGCCGATCGTTGCGCCATTCAATCTGGGCCTCAATGGCAATGCGATCACGGTATCGCCGGCGCTGCACGCCGCGATCATGAGCGAGATCGACGGCGACCCGCTCGATCCTATGGCCACTGCACTGGCGCTCGCCCGCGTCGTTGCCGCCAGGCGCAAGAGCGGCGCGGAACCGCTGACGTTCGGAATGACGTTTCCGTTCTCCACCCATAATTACCAGCTCCGGTTCTGGATGGCGGCGGGCGGCGTCGATCCCGACGAGGACGTGCGCCTGGTGGTGCTGCCGCCGCCCTACATGGTGGACAGCCTCGCCAACGGCCATGTCGATGCGTTCTGTGTCGGCGCGCCCTGGAACTCGGTTGCGGTCGATCTCGGTGTCGGCCACATCCTGCATTTCGTCGCTGATATTTTGGTGCGCGCGGCCGAAAAGGTTCTCGCGGTCAGGCAAAGCTGGTCGGAAAAGAATCCGAACGTGCTGGCTGCCCTGATCCGGGCGGCTGCCAAGGCCGCCGAATACATTGAGGAGCCCGGAAACCGCGCCGAAGCCGCTCATGTCCTGGCGCGGCCCGAACGGCTCGGCGTCGGCGCCGAGGTGATCCAGCGCACCCTCGACGGCCGATTGAAGGTTTCACCCGACGGCCAGCGGCGCGAGAGCGGCCGCTATCTTCTGGTCGGGCGCGAGGGGGCGGGCCGGCCCGATCCAGCGCAGGCCGCCTGGCTCTACGCCCAGATGGTGCGCTGGGGGCAGACGGAGATGCGGCCGGATGCGCTTCGGACCGCCATGGCGGTCTTCAGGCCCGAGCTCTACGACGCCGCCATGGGGCGTCCGGGGGCGGTCCCCGACGCGGTTGGCGCCATCGGCGCCTTTGCCGGCCCCGCATTCGACCCCGCGGATATCGCCGGGCATCTGGCGGCTTTTAAGATTGGGCACTGGAAGCCGGTCGGTTGAAGCAATATTAGGCAATTCTCCGCACTGTCTATTTGTTAGGCGGGCTGCTCAGGAATCATCTATGAAGCTCGCTTCATAATTTCGAGCTCCACCTCGGAACAGACTGAAATTTCAAGAGATTCGTCGCGACCCCATCTGGCACGCAACTTGTATGGTGCAGTGCGGTCGGCTCGTCGTTGATGCCTGCCGGCCTACGTCCAAGATGGATTTCCGCAGCAACGAAGCTGGTCGGACCGCATACCCGGAATCTCAGCCCGGCAACCACGCCAGGCCGATCTCCTGGGCGGTCAATCCCCATTCGTTGACGCCACTTGCCGTGGCCGCAGGAGCTTCGTCGCGCATGAAAATCGAACCGCTCACAGTCGACTTTACCGACGAGCAGAAACGCTACCTCGAAGGCTTTACCGCGGGCTTGCAGATCAGCCGGGTCGGGCGCGGCCTCGGCGGCAGCGCGGGCAAGGCGAACGCCGAACCGATCGGGCCGGATGCTGCGCACATCAAGGCGCAGGACAAGGTGATCGCCGCCGGCAAGAAGCTCGCCGATCCCGAGAAGTTCAAGCGCGAGGAGCATCCGTTCGATGCCTATCCGCGGCTGAAGCAGCAGGCGCTCGACAACGCGCCGCCAAACCCCGCGGATAATTTTCGCTGGCGCTATTACGGCCTGTTCTACGTCGCGCCGGCGCAGGATTCCTACATGTGCCGCCTGCGGATTCCGAACGGAATTCTGAAGCACTGGCAGTTTTCGGGATTGGCCGATCTCGCCGAGCGGCTGTGCGGGCCGTTTTGCCACGTCACCACGCGCGCGAATCTGCAGGTGCGCGAAATTCCGCCCAAGCATGCGGTGGCTTTGATCGAGGGCATCCAAGATCTCGGCCTCTGTTCGCGCGGCACCGGTGCGGACAACATCCGCAATGTCACGGGCACGCCGACGGCGGGGATCGATCCGCAGGAACTGATCGACACCCGCGAATATGCTCGCGAGTGGCACTACCACATCCTCAACGACCGCTCGCTGTACGGTTTGCCGCGCAAGTTCAACGTCGCCTTCGACGGCGCCGGCAAGATCGCCGTGCTGGAGGACACCAACGACATCGCATTCACGGCGGTCGAGGTGAGGGACGGTTTTGGCGCCGAGCCCGGCGTCTGGTTTCGGCTGGGGATCGGTGGAATTACCGGTCATAAGGATTTTGCAAAATACACCGACATCATCGTCAAGCCGGCCGACGCCACCAAGGTCGCTGACGCGATCGTGCGCATTTTCATCGAGCTTGGCGACCGTACCAACCGCAACAAGGCGCGGCTGAAATACGTGCTCGACGGGATGGGGCACGAAAAATTCCGCACGTTGGTCGAGGAGCGGCTCGGCAAGCCCTTCACCCGGGTGCCGCCGGAAGCGCTCGCGCCGCGCCCGGCGTTCGACCGCATGGCACATATCGGCGTGCACAGGCAGAAGCAGGAGGGGCTGAACTGGATCGGCGTGTCACTGCCGCTCGGCAAGGTCACCTGCGAGCAGATGCGGGGGCTAGCCAAAATCGCGCAGGATTTTGGCGACGGCGATATCCGCCTGACGGTGTGGCAGAACCTGCTGATCTCCGGCGTGCGCGACGACAACGTCGAGCTAGCGGTCGCCGCGATCCAGGCGATCGGGCTCGCAGTTGAGGCGTCGCAAATCCGCGCCGGGCTGATCGCCTGCACCGGCAATGCTGGTTGCCGATTTGCCGCCTCGAACACCAAACGCCATGCCGCGGAAATCGGCGACTGGTGCGAGCCGCGCGTCAACATCGAGACGCCGATCAACATCCACGTCACTGGCTGCCATCATTCCTGCGCGCAGCACTACATCAGCGATATCGGCCTGATCGCGGCGAAAGTGGATGTTGGCGACGATGTCGATCCCGTCGAGGGCTATCATCTCTTCACTGGCGGCGGCTTTGGACCCGACGCTGATGTCGGGCAGGAGGTCTATCACGATCTCAAGGCCGAGGATGCGCCGAGGACGGTCGAGAAACTGCTGAAGGCGTATCTCACGCATCGCGCATCGCCCGATGAGACGTTCCTGACATTTGCACGCCGCCATGACGGAGAGACGCTGCGCAAGCTGGCCGACGCCGAGGTGTCCCCATGAACCAGATCACGCCTCCATCCAAGATCGAGATCATTCCCTCGAACGCGCCGTTCTCAGAAGCGCAGCGATCGTGGCTGAACGGGTTCTTTGCCGGACTTCTGTCGGATGCGACGCCGTTGTCGGCCGAACAAGGCGCGGCTGTCATGCAGGGCGCAGCCGGCGATGGCGATGACGGCGAAGCGCCGTGGCACGACCAGACCATGCCGATTGCCGATCGCATGAAGCTTGCGGAAGGCCGGCCGTTGCGGCGGCGGATGATGGCGGCGATGGCGCAGCAGGATTGCGGCCAGTGCGGCTATGACTGCCACAACTATTCGGAAGCAATTGCGAACAGGAGCGAAGCGCGGCTCAACCTCTGCGTCCCCGGCGGCAAGGAAACCGCCCGGATGCTGAAGTCGCTTTATGAGGAGATCGACAAGGCACCCGCGCCGTCATCGGCGCCTGCGGCGGCGGCTGTTGCACCGACGGCTCCAGGCGAACCCGGCCGCTCGCGCGACAATCCTGCGAACGCAAAATTCCTGTCGCGGCGGCTGCTTAACGGCAAGGGCTCGGAAAAGGAGACCTGGCATATCGAGTTCGATCTCTCCGGATGTGGCCTCGACTATGTCGTCGGCGATTCGTTCGGCATCTTTGCGCACAACGATATCGGCCTGGTCGACCAGATCATCGCACTTCTGGGCGCATCGCATACCACGGAGGTGAGGGGAAAGACGCTGCGTGAAGTATTGCGCGACGACGTCTCGCTGTCGCCAGCGCCGGATTCGCTGTTCGAGTTGCTCTCGTATCTGACCGGCGGCGCGCTGCGCGAGAAAGCCCGCGCGTTGGCGCAGGGCGAGGATCCCGATGGCGACGCGGCAACGCTCGACGTTATGGCGGTGTTGCAGAAATTCTCGCGCATCCGTCCGCATCCAGAGGCGTTTGTCGAAGCGCTGGAGCCGTTGCAGCCACGGCTCTATTCGATCTCGTCGTCGCACAATGCCACCCCCGGAAAGCTGTCGCTGACGGTCGACTGCGTGCGCTATGTGGTCAACAAGCGACGACGTTTGGGATTGGCCTCGACGTTCCTTGCCGAGCGCATCGATCCCGGCGACGAGGTCAAGGTCTACGTACAGAAGGCCCATGGCTTCGCGCTGCCGCAGGATCCCAAGACGCCGATCATCATGGTTGGTCCCGGCACGGGCATCGCGCCGTTCCGCGCCTTCCTGCTCGATCGCCGCGCCACCGGCGCGCCGGGCAAGAACTGGCTGTTCTTCGGCCACCAACGTAGCGACTGTGATTTCTTCTATGCCGACGAACTCAACGCGATGAAGACCTCGGGCCTCTTGACGCGATTGTCACTGGCGTGGTCGCGCGATGGCGAGAAGAAATTTTACGTGCAGGACCGCATGCGCGAGGTTGGCCGCGAGGTATGGACCTGGCTTGCAGAGGGTGCCCACATCTACATCTGCGGGGACGCCAAGCGGATGGCCAAGGACGTCGAGCGCGCGCTGGTCGACATCGTCGCCCAGTTCGGCGCCCGAACCACCGACGAGGCTGTTAACTTCGTCGGGGAACTCAAGAAGAAAGGCCGGTTCCAACAGGACGTTTACTAATCCGGGTTCCCACTTGCTCAAATCGGCCCGAATAAAATTCTCGCTCTGATCGGGAAGAGGGGAAATTTCCCCTCGAAATGGTGCACGCCGGAGCGCCCGTATCGCTATTTCGGCGAATATCTTGCATCCGGGCGCGATCGATATTCCATATGCAGTCCATGCCGCGTTGGAGATCGATCATGCGCGAACTATCGGCGGAAGCCCGCCTGCACCTTTACGCACGCTCGGTGTCCCGCCGTTCCGGCACCGGCTTTCACACCGCCGCGCTCTACAGCGCATTCGCGCTCATTGCCGCGATCGTGTTCGGCACGCTGTCGGTCCATCCGTTCTAGGATGAATGCGCCGTCTTGAATGGCGCCACCGTAATCCCCGCATCCTTCAGCGCCTGACGCACGCCGCGCGCGATGTCGACGGCACCCGGCGTGTCGCCGTGAATGCACACGGTGTCGGTGCGCATTTTGATCACCTTGCCTGTGACGGAGACCACCGCGCCGTCCTGCACCATCCGCACCACGCGATCGGCGATTTGTTTCGCATCGTGCAGCACTGCGCCGGGCTTCTTGCGCGACACCAGCGAGCCGTTGTCTTCATAAGCGCGGTCGGCAAACACCTCATGGACCATCGGCAAATTGGCGGCTTCTCCCGCCTGCACCAGCTTGGAATTGGCGAGCACCACGAAGATCAGATTGGGATCGACCGCCTTGATGCCGTTGGCGATGGCTGTTGCGGTCATGTCATCCTCGCAGGCGACGTTGGAGAGCGCGCCATGCGCCTTGACGTGGGTGACCTTGTAGCCGGCCGCGGTTGCAATCGCCTGCAGCGCGCCGATTTGGTAGGCGATGAGGTTCTCGATCTCCGAAGACTTTAGGCCTGGGATCGGCCGCCGGCCGAACCCGTGCAGGTCGCGATAGCCGGGATGCGCGCCGACCGAGACGCCGCGTGCTTTCGCCAGTTCGACCGTGCGGCGCATGATGTCGGGATCGCCGGCATGAAAGCCGCAGGCGACATTCACCGACGTCGCAAGCTCGATCATGGCGGCGTCATTGCCCATTTCCCACGCGCCAAATCCTTCGCCGAGATCGCAATTGAGGTCGATGGTTGTCATGTTGTCCTTCCGCTTCTCGTGAGTGGATTGGTGCTCAGTCCGGGCCCGCTATGTCGGCCATCGATACCGCGTGCCAAGTTCCGGCATCGACCGCGCTGACGGCGTGGCCCGCGACATTGGCATCGTGCAGCGCGTCGATGTTGAGATCAACGCTTTCGATTGCCCGCAGCCGCTCGGGCAGCGTGCGCAGCAGTTCCGCAAATTTGCGCGCTTCCGCCTGCGCTTCGGCCATGCTGACGGCCCTGAAACGAAAGGCGCGCCCGGCGGGGATCTGCGCCAACCGCCCGAGATCGGCCGAAATCACGGTCGCGATCTTGGGATAGCCGCCGCTGGTGCCGCGATCCGGCATCAATACGATCGGCTGGCCGTTGCCGGGCACCTGCACGCTACCGTTGACGGTACCGTCTGAGACGATGTTGTGGCCGTAGAGGTGCTTGAGGACGGGACCCTCGAGCCGGTAACCCATTCGGTCGCTGGTCGCCGATATCTTCCATTCGCTGTCGACGAACAGCTTTTTGGTCTCCTCAGCGAATTCGCCGTCCTGCGGACCCCAGACCACGCGGATCGGCGCGTCGCTTGCCGCGGGCAGTTCGATCCGCCGTTCCGCCGCCGCGCCGACTGCGGCCTTCGCCGGTAGCTCGTCGCCGGCCTGCAGTGGGCGAGGATAGGGGCTGCCGAGGCCGGCGCGCGCGTTGACGGCGAGGCTGCCGAACATCGGCTCGCCGGCAATGCCGCCTTCGATCGCGAGATAGCTGAAGGCGCCGCCGCGGGCGAAGCCCAGCGTCAGCATCTCGCCATCGGCGAGAGTTGCGGACGTATCGGGTGTCATGGTGCGGCCGGCGATGTCAGCATTGCGCGGGGCTCCCGTCAGCGCGACGCGCACCGCGCCGCCGCGCGCGGTGAATTTTGCGCCGAACGGACCGACTTCGACGGCCGCCATGAACGCTTCATTGCCAACCAGCGTATTGGCGGCCGCCAGCGCCAGCCGATCCATCGCGCCGCTCGGCACTAGGCCGTAGCGCTGGGCGCCGGGACGTCCGCCGTCCTGTACTGAACTCGCCGGGCCGATCGATGCAATGACGAGCTTGCTCATGAGGCGATCTGCTCGGCAATGATTTCGCCGGCTTCGGCGGCGCGATCCTGTTCCGCAAAGGTCTTGGCATCGACGGGCGTGAAGGTGACGTTGTCGCCGGGCTCCAACAGGAAAATCGGATCGCGGTGAAGCTGGTAGGTGCGGACCGCTGTCCGTCCCAGAAGGTGCCAGCCGCTCGGGCCGGCGAGGCACTGCACGCCTGTCTGGACGCCGCCGATCGAGATGGTGCCGGCCGGTGTCAGCAAACGCGGGTTCTGCCGCCTCGGCATGTGCAGGCTATCCGCAAGTCCGCTAAGATAGGACCATCCGGGCGTGAAGCCGATCATCGCGACCCGGTAGTCGCCGGCGACATGCCGCGCCACGATCTCCTCAGGCGTCGTGTTGAGGGTTCTGGCGACGTCCTCGAGGTCGATGCCGTGCTCGCCGCCATAAACCACCGGGATGCGCCAGCGCCGGGTCTTTGTCGCTGCCGGTACCGGCCGTTGCGCGAGCACAAGGATCTTTTCGCCGAGCTTGTCGAAATCGATTTGCTCGGGATCGTAATGGACCAGCAGCGAGCGATAGGTCGGCACGGTCTCGGTGACACCCGTAACCGGCTCAGCGGTCATTGCACGGTCGAGCGCCAGCACCCGCCGGTTGGCGGCGTCGTCGATGTTGCGGCTGAATTCCACCGTGATGGCGCTGTCGCCACTCGGCAAAAGGCGGGGCGGGGGAAGCGTCGCGGCCATGGCCTCGTTACTGTCTCGCAGCTCTCGTGCTAGGCACAAGCTGTAGCGTGTTTTGGGCGCGAGTGGAATTCGCTTCGCGCGAAATCAGCCTGCAAGTTCAATAAATTAATCTGCATGCCGACGATAAGATGTTATGATCGCGGTTGTTTCCGCGAGCCCTTGACGTGACATCGGCGCTTCGCAAGATGCGCTACCTTTCATCCATCCCTCCGGAGCCCGCATTCCAGATGTCCCTGTCCCTCGAAGCCCTCGCAACCCTTTCCGGCGTGTCCACCGCCACCATCACCACCGTGCTGCTCAAGAAGGGCCTGCGAAACGTCTGGATGCGCGGCACCAAGCCGCTGCGGCCCGGGCAGCCGCGGCTGGTCGGACCGGCTTTTACGCTGCGCTTCGTGCCCGCGCGCGAAGATCTGGCAACACCGGAGTCGTGGTCGTCGCCGATTTCGACCCGCACCGCGATTGAAGCGATGCCGAAAGGCTGCATCGCCGTGGTCGATGCCATGGGCGTTACCGACGCCGGCATCTTCGGCGACATTCTCTGCGCGCGCATGGTCAAGCGCGGCGTTGCGGCGCTGATCACCGATGGCGTGGTGCGCGATGTTGAAGGCGTGCTCGGCACCAATCTCCCGGTCTGGTGCGACGGCTTCGCGGCGCCGCCTTCCGTAGCCGGGCTGACTTTCGTCGGCTGGGGCGAACCGATCGGCTGCGGCGGAGTTGCCGTGTTTCCGAACGATATCGTCGTCGCCGACCAGGATGGCGCGGTGCTGATCCCGCAGGCGTCGCTTGATCACGTGCTGGCCGAAGGCCCGGAGCAGGAGCGGATGGAAGCCTGGATCGTCAACGAGGTGAATAACGGCGCGGCATTGCCCGGCCTCTATCCAATGAACGCCGAGACCAAGGCGCGCTACGCCGCGACGAAGAAGTAACATCAACAGGCAGAGGCAACTCCATGGAAATCCATCTCGCGGGCTCCCGGCCGACGCGCCGGGCGCCGACTGAATATTTCACTGGCACGGTGCTGCAGGATCCGATCATCCAGACCGAGGCACCGGCACGGCTGGCCTCGACGCGCGTCTCCTTTGAGCCCGGCGCGCGCACGGCATGGCATACGCATCCGCTGGGTCAGACGCTCTACGTCATCTCCGGGGTCGGACGGGTGCAGGCCAAGGGCGGTCCGATCAGGGAAATTCGTCCCGGTGATGTCGTCTGGATTCCGCCCGGCGAGAAGCACTGGCATGGCGCTTCGCCGACCAATGCCATGATCCACATCGCCATGCAGGAAGCGCTCGACGGAAGCTACGTCACCTGGATGGAGCACGTGACCGACGCGGAATATTCGGCGAAGGTGGGTTAGGCTGCAGCCTCAAATCCGCTGCGCGGTCCAGGTGCCCGAGCAGAGTGCCGCGCGCCATGTGCCCGATCCCGACGTGCCCGCGAGTCGGCCGTAACCGACTGCGCGCTTCATCCCGCTCGCCAGCGTGACATTGACCGTGCCGGCTTCGGCCACGCGGCCGGAAGCCGTTACCGCGGCGCTGTTCGAGGCCACCTGGCCGTTGCTGATTTCGATCGAAACCGAGGCGCCGCTGCTGCAAGCGGCATTCGACGAGGTGATCTGCACATTCCAGTCGCCATCGAATGTTGCGGCTGCGGATGGTGTTGCCAAGCCCAGTGCAGCAAGCAGCGAAACGGCGACCACGGATTTCCGAGACTTTACCATGACGAGCCCCTTTGATTTGGACCCGATCACGATCTCACAGTGTTTCCGTGACGACTGTGATTGCTATCACGCGTTCAAGACTCCATGAAAAAGCCCCGCGCAGCGGCGGGGCTTCGGTCGAATGCGCATTGCCTGCTGGTCAGTTGACGCGGGTCCAGGTCTGGCCGCCGCAGAACATGCCGCCGAAGGCGCAGCCCTGAACGCGCAGACTGTCGGTACCCTTGAGGGCGATCGTCGAATCGTAGGTGCTGCCGGTGTTCGGATCGAAAATCCGGCCGCTCCACTTGTCCTTGCCGGGCTTCATGTTGATCAGGACCTGCTCGCCGTTCTGGTTCGACTTCTTGTCGACGGAATAGCCGCAGAGATTGGAGCCGCATTGTTCGATCCGCACCTTGCCTTCCTTCTCCTCCGTCAGCCAAATGCCGAGCGGTGAGTTCGCAGACGGCGGCGAAGCTGCCGGAGCCGCGGCCTGTTTCTGTTGCGGCGGCGGTGGCGCTGGCGCGGCAACGGGAGCAGGTGCTGGCGGTGTTGCCGGAGCGGCGTTCTGTTGCACCGGGGGAGCAGGAGGTGCTGCCGCAGGCGCAGCGGCGTCTGCCGGCGTAACGGCTGCCGTCGTGCTCGACGGCGTGGCTGGTACAGCGGCTGGAGCAGGGGCGACAGGTGCCGGCGCAGTCGCAGGGGCAGCCGCTTGCTCCGCTGGAGCCGGCACGGCCGGCGCTGGCGCAGTCTCGGGTGCGGCTTGCGGGGCGGTCTTTGCCTGCTGCGGAGCCTTCCTGGTCGGACGATCGAGATCGCCTTCCTCGCCACGCGCGCGTTTGGTCTTCTTGCCGGTATTGTCGTAGACGCCGGGAATAGAAACGGTGCCGCGATCGGGATCGATCGTAATGGTGCGACCGCCATACTCGAAAGTGTACTGCGCCTGTGCAGCGGTGACGGTGCCAGCCAGCAAGAGCGCGGCGATAGCGAGGCACTTCTTCATTATGACGACCTCCTGAACAGGGAATCCGGATTCCCGCAGCTACTACGCAGCTGCAGCTTCACTCAACGTGATCCAGATCACTTTCAAACTATAAGTCGTGTACTAGCGGCTTTGGTTCAATTCGACCGCGGCAGTCTAAATTGCGCCCAATGGACGGTCAATTTCCTCGGAAAATAGGCTTCTCCAACCGAGAATCAATCGAGGCATAATTTTCCTAAAGCTTCCGTCCTGGAAAGCAATGTGCAGCCATTGATCGACAAGGCCTTCAGCGCGAGATCGCGCTGAAGCCAGTAGCCTTCTCGGCAAAATCGAACGGCTTGTCGGGATGCACCGCGCAGAGCACGCTCGCGTGCTGCTTCTGCTGGTAGCGGGTCTCCGAAGCGTCCGTCATCATCAACCGATCCGCAGCGTGCCGCGCTCAACCACGCAGGTTACGCCTCGCTGCTGTCCTTGCGGGCCAGATTGGCGGCGGCGCTACGCCCGGTCATCTCGCTCTTCAATTGCTCGAAGCGTCGGCGCGCGTGGCTTTCGCGATCGTCGACCATCTGGATCGCGGCTTCCCGCGACATCGGCCCGGTGACGATCGGCGTGGAGTTCTCCCCGATGGTCTCGTCGACATAATAGTCGCCGTTGTCGAGCCGGACCGTCCATTTAAAACGGATCGCGGTCATTGGGCCGGGTCCGAACTTGCAGTAGCCGTGCGCCTCGATGGGCGGAGGAGACGTGGGTATGGGCGGAGGGATTACCGGCATCGGCGCCGCGACCGCCGGCTTTTCGGGTTCACGACGGCTTTCCGGCGGGTCAAGGATACTGGCGATGGTTGCCAGGGCGTTGTCGGTCGGGTCGCTTTGGGTCACGATTCAGCCTCCGGATCGAGCCCGTTTGCGGAATCAGTATCCGTCGCCGCCCAAGGCTCCTTCCTTGCTTCCGAATAAAGCTAGGATTTGTCAATCCGTGGCTTTTTTGGGGCGCGCGCCTACGCGCAAACCGGAGGTATTTTGTTCTTCCAGGCCCGGACCTGTTCGAGCTGGCCGGCCAGCCGGAACAGCGTCGCCTCATCGCCGAATCTGGCCGAGAACATCATGCCGAGCGGCAATCCGGCCTTGTTCCATGCCAGCGGCACCGACATCGCCGGCTGCCCGGACATGTTGAACATGGAGGTGCCGGGCATGTAGCGCCGCAGGATCGGGGCAACGTGCGACAGATCGTTTGACATGGTGTTGAGTTCGCCGATGCGCAGCGGCGGCGCGCACAAGGTCGGGCACAGGAAAACGTCGCAGCTCTCGAAGAAGGTGGCCAGCGAGCGGGAAATCTGGAAGGCAGCGAGCTGGGCGGCGACATAGTCGGTCGCCGAGGTCCTCTTTGCGTTGCGCGAATGCGCCAGCGTCAATACCTCGAGGTCATTGTCCGTCATCTCTCGCCCGAGCCGCTGCTCGATCAAACGAACCGTCAGTGCGGTGTTGCCGCCGACGATAGTGGTCATGACCGCGGCTGGATCGGCGGCAAGCGCTGGCGCCTGTTCCTCGACGTGATGGCCGAGCCCCGCCAGAAGGCTTGCGATTTCACGCACGGCTGCCGCGATTTCCGGATCGATGGCATCGCCATACGGCGATTTATCGGAGAACGAGATACGAAGCTTGCCCGGATCGCGGCCGACTTCCTGCGAAAACGGCCGCTCCGGCAGCGGCGCGACATAGGGGCTCGATGGCTCTGGCCCGTGGATCGCGTCCATCATCACCGCGCTGTCGCGCACGCTGATGCTTACCACGTGACCGCAAGAGAATCCGGCCCAGCCTTCGCCGCGATCGGGGCCGAGCGGATTGCGCGCCCGGGTCGGCTTCAGGCCGAACACGCCGGAGGCGGAGGCGGGGATGCGGATCGAGCCGCCGCCATCGCTGGCGTGCGCGACGGGAAGGATGCGAGCGGCAACCGCCGCCGCGGCGCCGCCGGACGACCCGCCGGAAGAATGCTCTAGATTCCAGGGATTGCGGGTTGGCCCGAACAGGCGCGACTCCGTCGTCGGCATCAGGCCGAATTCGGGACTGGAGCTCTTGCCGAAGATGGATACGCCGGTCTCGAGGAAACGCCGCGCCAGAGTACCGGTATGGTCGGCCACAAAGTCCTTCAGGACCATGGCGCCTGAGGTCGTGCGCGTGCCCTCCAGGAGGTCGAGGTCCTTCAACAGAAATGGCACGCCGGTAAAGGGACCATCGGGCAGGCTGTGTTCGATCTGACGCTCGGCATAGTCGTAATGCTTGACGACCACTGCGTTGATCTGCGGATCGATCTTTGCGGTGCGGGCGATGGCCTCATCGAGCAATTCCTTGGCCGAGACCTCCTTCTTCCGAACTAGTTCGGCAAGGCCGACCGCGTCGTAATCGCCGTATTCCTTGAAGGCCATGCACATACCTCGCTTGCCCGCCGAGCCGATAGATCGGCCGCGCTTGGGGCTATTTACTGCGGACGAGTTAGCCGAGTACGTCCTGATTGATCACGTTCTGGCGCAAGGGATCGCCGTCCAATACGCTCAGAATGTTGCGGGCCGTCTGCTCGCTCATCCGGTCCACGGCTTCCACGGTGACGCCGGCGACATGCGGCGCCATGATGACGTTCGGCAGGGCGAGCAACGCCTGACCGGCCGGCGGTGGCTCCTGCTCAAAAACGTCGAGGCCCGCGCCGGCTAGCTTGCCGGACACCAGAGCGGCGTGCAGCGCGGCCTCGTCGACGATTCCGCCGCGCGCCGTGTTGATCAAATAGGCAGTCGGCTTCATCCGCTTCAGCCTGTCGGCATTGAACATGCCGACAGTCTCCGGATTCTTGGGGCAATGGATGCTGACGAAGTCGGCGCGCGGCAGCGCCGCGTTGAGGTCGGCGATCGGCTCGCAACCGGCGGCCTTGATGTCGGCGGGATGCTTATAGGGGTCGAAAACCAGGACGTTCATTTCCATCGCGAGGCAGCGCTTGGCGGTGCGCGTGCCGATGCGCCCAAAACCTACGATCAGGACGGTCTTGCCGAAGAGGTCATAGGGCAGCATCCCGAGCCTATCAGCCCATTTGTCGTCCCTGACCAGCGAATGCATTTCCGTTGCGCGCTTGGCGAGCGTCAGCATCATGAACAGCGCGTGTTCGGCAACGGAGGGCGAATTGGCGGTGCCGGCCACCATCAGCGGCACCTTGCGGCGGCTGAGCGCGGGGACGTCGACGGCATCGAACCCGACACCGATCCGCGTCACCACCAGCATGTCTTTCGAGGACTCGAGCTCGGGCTCGCCAAAACGGGTGCCACCGAGAGCGACGCCGTGGACCGGCGCATGCTCCCTCAGCTTGATATTGAAATCCTCCTGCGAAATCATGTTGGGAAATTCGACGAGCTCGACGTCGTCTCTCGCGTGAAGCAGCGCTCTTCCCTGCTGTGACATCGATTCAGTGATGAAGATTTTCTTCTTGTTGGTAGCCATTTCCTGCCCTTAGTAACCTCGCAATTGCGCCGTCAAAGGACGACGCCGGTCACCTCGTTTAGCAGGTGCATATTGTTGAGGTCCACAGCCAATCGGAGAGGGGCGCCATCCTGCGCGCCAGCATTGGGATTGACTCGGCCGCAGACCTGCGAGCCTTCTAGCGTAAAATAGATCAGCGTCTCCATTCCCATTGGCTCGGTGACATCGAGCACCGTGTCGAAGGCCTCCACGCCGGGTGCAAGATGCGGCCGAGCCTCGGTGATATGCTCGGGCCGCAGCCCCAGCAGCAATTTGTCCGTGCGCGGAATGCCCTGATAGCGGGCGGCGCGGGCCGGCGGCAACGGGAAGGCGATGCGGTCGGTCAACCGGATGTGCACCTTGCCGGCGAGATCCTCCAGCCGGCACGGGATGAAATTCATCGCCGGCGAGCCGATGAAGCTGGCGACGAATTTCGTCGCCGGCTTGTGATAGAGCTCGTTCGGCGTGCCGATCTGCTCGATGCGGCCATGGTTCATCACCACCACGCGGTCGGCCAGCGTCATCGCCTCCACCTGGTCGTGGGTCACGTAGACCGTCGTGGTGCGGACCTTCTGGTGCACCTTCTTGATCTCGATCCGCATCTGCACGCGCAGCTTGGCGTCAAGGTTGGACAACGGCTCGTCGAACAGAAACACCTTTGGGTTACGCACGATGGCGCGGCCCATGGCGACACGCTGGCGCTGGCCGCCGGACAACTGCTTCGGCTTGCGGTCGACCAGTTCGACGATGTCGAGCATGCGCGCGGCCTCGTCGATACGGCTCTTGATCTCGGCCTTCGGGTAGCGCTTCAGCCGCAATCCGAACGACATGTTTTCCGCAACCGTCATGTGCGGATAAAGCGCGTAGTTCTGAAACACCATCGCGATATCGCGATCCTTCGGCGGCACGTCGTTGACGATGTCGCCGCCGATCATGATGTCGCCGTCGGAGATATCTTCCAGGCCCGCGATCATCCGCAGCGTTGTCGACTTGCCGCAGCCCGATGGTCCGACCAGCACGACAAACTCATGGTCCGCGATGTCGAGGTCGATGCCGCGCACCGCCTCGACCTCGTCATAGCGCTTCACAACCTTACGCAGCGTCACGTCAGCCATGAGATCAACCCTTTGTCGCACCGGCGGTCAGGCCGGCAATGTAATAGTCCATCAGGAATGCGTAGATGATGAGCGGCGGCGCTGCGCCGAGCAGGGCGCCGGTCATGATCTGCCCCCAGTTGAACACGTCGCCCTTGATCAAGGAGGTAATGATGCCGACCGGCATCACCAACTGGTCGGTCGACGTCGTGAACACCAGTGGATAGAGGAATTGCGCCCATGACACCGTGAAGGCGAAGATGGTCGCCGCAATGATGCCGGGAAAGGCAACCGGAATGAATATCCGCGTCAGCGTCTGGATCCAGGACGCGCCGTCGATCACGGCCGCCTCATCCAGCTCCTTCGGGATCGAGGCGAAGTAACCGATCATGATCCATGTGCAGAACGGCACCGTGAGCGTTGGATAGAGAATCAGCAGCACGTACCATCTGTTGATGAGCTGGATGCCGGTCCAGTCGCCGATCACCGCGAACATCTTGAAAAGCGGAATGAAGAGCAGTGTCTCGGGGATGAGATAAGTCAGGAATACGCCGGTCGCGAGAGTCGCCGAGCCCCAGAACCGCATCCGCGCCAGGGCGAAAGCCGCCGGCACCGATATCAGCATGGTGATCGTGACGACGAAGATCGAGACGATTGCCGAATTCCAGAAGAAGCGCAGAAACTGGTTCGACGTCAGCAGACCGACATAGTTCTCGAGCGTTGGGTGGAACACCCACCACGGATTAGTCGCGGCCGAAATCTCGGCGCTGCTCTTCAACGAAGTGATGAGCATGTAGATCGGAGGCGTCAGCGAGAAAATGGCGAAGATCACCAGGAAAAAATAGGACCAGCGCAGCGCCCAGGCCCGATCGCGGCTCATGCTGCCGTACTTGACCTTGCGGGTCGGCGCGGTCTTGTCGATTGTTACTGTTGTCATCAGGCTTCGTTCCCGCGTTTGTTGATGTCGCGCAGGATGAAAATCGCTGCGATCGCCAGGATCGGCACCATGAAGAGGGAGACGCTGGCGCCCAGCGGTATATCGCTGCCCTCGATTCCAATGCGGAACGCCCACGTCGCGAAGATATGGGTGTGATCGAGCGGGCCGCCCGCGGTCAGGATGCGCACGATGTCAAAATTGGCGAACGTCACGATCAGGGAGAACAGCGTCGTGATCGCGATGATGTTTCGCATCATCGGCAGCGTGACGTACCAGATGCGCTGCCACCAATTGGCGCCGTCGATGGCGGCGGCCTCGTAGAGCTGTTCCGGCACGGATTTCAGCGCAGCCAGATACATGATCATGAAGAACGGTGCGCCGACCCAGATGTTGACGAGAATGACCGAGAAGCGCGCCCACATCGCATCGCCGGTCCATGGGATCGGCCCGATGCCGAAGAAGGAGAGGGTGTAGTTGAACGCACTGTAGGAGGGATCGAACAGCCACAGCCAGGCGAGCGTGCTCATCGCCGGCGGAATCACCCACGGCACCAGCAGCATGCCGCGCCATTTGCGCTGGCCCTTGGCCGGGATGTTGTGAACGAAATGCGCAATGATAAAGCCCAGCAGCGCCTTGAAGACGACGGCCGTGATCGCGAAGATGCAGGACTGCTTCACGACGAGCCAGAACGTCTCGCGCCTGAACAGGAACTCGAAATTGCTGAGCCCGACGAAGCGCTGCATCGACTTGTTCAAGGTGGCCAGGTGCAGCGCATAGAAGGCCGGATAGATCACGAGAGTCGCGATCAGGAGGATCAGCGGCAGCGTCATCAGGAACGCCACGCTTGATTTGCGCCTGAGCATTTTGTGTAGGCTCGAGCGCTTGCGCGCGGCTTGTGCGGCGCCCCGGTTCGGCTGCAATGCGACGTCAGCCATGGTGTGCTTTCATCCCTATAACGTTTCTGTCGGCTTTGCCGGGCCTGCGATTGAAGGTGGAATGGGAATGGCGGCCTGCGATCAGGCAGGCCGCCAGAGTATCCCGTCCGTCAGCTCCGCATGAAGCCTTCGCACTCGCCTTCAGCCCAGGCGAGCACCTTTTCCATCGCTTCGCCCTGGTGATAGCGCAGGCACATCTTGGTCAGGGTCGCCTGCGTATAGATCTGCTGTGCGATCTTCGGCGGGGCGGGCGCCGCGGCGATCGAAAGAGTCTGGTGGTTGTGCGGGTTCGGATAGTGGTAGAGCGTGCCCTTCGGCGGCCCTTCCTCCTGCCAGACCTTCAGCGTGGTGAGCTTTTCGTAGCAGGGCAGATCGTAGCCGCCGCTCGCCACACACATCTTCTCGATCGCATCCGGTTGAGAAAGAGCCCTGAGCACGCTCTTGGCCGCTTCCTTGTTCTTGGAGAACGACCAGGTGCCCCAGAAATAGGACAGGTATGGCGCATAACGGCCCTTCGGTCCGGCCGGGAAGCCGTGACTCCAGCACTGCTCGGCGACCTGCGGCGCGTCGCGTTTGGCAACGGCCCAGGCACTCGGCGGGTTCATGATCAGGGCGCCCCTGCCGGAGACAAGCCATTTGTTGTTGGAGGAGTCGTCCCAGGCGCCGGCGTCCGGCGGCAGGAAGGAGATCAGCTTCTTGTAGTATTCGAGCGCCTGACGCACGGCGTCGGTCTTGACGGTGACGTTACCCTTCTCATCAACGAGGGCTGCACCGAACGACTGGAAGATTGCGCCCGCTGTATCGACGTTGTCGCTGGTCTCGCCAAGTCCGATGCCGAACGGAACGCCGCCTTTCTGGCAAGCCTCCGCGGCCTTGAGGAAGGTGTCCAACGTCCAACTGTCGGCCTTCGGCGGGGCACCGGCCGGATACAGTGCCTGCACATCGATGCCGGCATGCTGCTTCATCAGGTCGATGCGGGAGCAGGGACCCTTGATCTGGCTGCCGACGCTCGCGGGCACCGCCAGCCATTTGCCTTTGGACTGGCCGAGATATTTCACGGTACCGTTGGGTTCGCCGTTCTGCTTGATGAGGCCTTCCATGACGTCGTTCATGGGTTCCAGCAGCTCGGCCTGCGCATGCGGCCACCAAGTCGGCATGGCGAGGATGTCGTGGCCGGATTTCGCCTGTGCTTCGGCTGCGATGGTGAGCAGGTTCTTGTTGCCCTGGCTCGGGATGTAGTCGATCTGAACCTCGACCTTCTCCTTTTCCGCCCAAGCATTGACGATATCGGTCGATGCCTTGTTGGCGCCGGGAACCCAGTGATCCCAGAAACCGATCGAGAGCTTGCCGGCGGCATGGGCGCCGCGCACGTAGGGCGCGGTGATGAGCGCTGCGGATGATAGCGCTGTCGCAGCAACGAATTGTCGGCGAGAAAGCTTCCTGCGTGACATAACGTTTCCTCTTTGCTGAGCCAGATTTTGCTTCTTATTATTCTTCTCCGTCTGGAGGGATCCGCATCGAGGCGGCGGCCAGCGGAGATTTTGTAATCGGATCAGACCAGAATTGTTTGCATCTGTCGAGAAAACACAGCGGCCCACCGTTATTGAACTAACGTTGCGTGGAAATTCCGGGCAGCGGGAGCGACGATGTCGTGTCCTCGACATCGTTAATAATTGACAGGGTGATATTGCGCCGCACACTTTGCATTCGAGCAGGGGGCGCAATCGCGCCGCAGCCGACCGAAGGCGCGCGCAACTGTTTGCCTGGAAGATGTTTCCTGCCGGGGAACCATCCGGCGCAACGGTGGACGAGTTTGGGGCGGAAACGATAGTTTAGGCGCCGAAAGATTCTCGCGCGCTTTGGCGATTGCGCGTGGCAAATTTCACGATCGACCATGGAGACCCGACAATGACACGTCCTCAACAGCTTGCGCCGATGCCGTTGCGCTGGTGTTTTGTACTTGGCGCCATCGTCGTGCTGGCTCTTGGCGCGTGTGCGACGGCGAACGCGCAAGGGCTGGTGCAGGGCGTGCAGCAAGGAGCGCGCGAGGGCAACAAGGCTGCCGGCCCGGTCGGTGGCGTGCTGGGCGGCGCGATTGGCGGCGTCGTCGGCGTGGTCACGGGCGTCACCGGCGTTCTGACCGGAGGCAACAACAATACCAAGGGCGGACAGGCTCCGGCAGCGAAGGATTCCAAGCAGGGCGAGCCTTCCAAGCAGGGTGAGGCCTCAAAGCCCTCGAAGGGGTCCAAAGCGACGAAAACCGCAAAGCAGCAACAACCGCAGCAGCCGGCCATCCTTACCCAAGCCGGCGCGCCGCAACTGACGGCCGAACAGATCGTCGCCAACAGCGACGCCAATATCGAGCGGATCAAGAAGGAGCTAAATCTCACGCCCGAGCAGGAGAAGCATTGGGCCGCGTTCAACAGTGCGATGCACTATCTCGGCCATAACGGCGCCGATCGCCTCAATCTGCGCATTGCGCGCGCCAAGCGCGATCCTCCCGACGACATCATCGAGCAGATGCGCAACGAGGCCCAATTTCTCAACGACCGCGCCGTCGATCAGCGCAACGTGGCCGACGCGGCCGAACCGCTATTTGCCAGCCTGGACGACAAGCAAAAGGCGGTCTTTATTCAGGAGATGGTCAATCTGAGCCACGAGCGCGGGCTCGACTAGCCGGCTCTGCCGGACGAATAGCCGGGTACGTGTGCCCTGGGGTAGGTTGAAAGGCACGGCACCCGGCTATTCTGCCGCAGCGGCGCGGCCCCTCCCAATCTCATTGCAATGATGATGAAACCCTGACGGACTCGCGCCTTACTGATGGCTGACTTGCGGCGTTGTCGGGAACTTCATTATTTGAGGGGCGGTGTGGCGTCCCAACATCATTGCGCCATGCCACCACAGCACCAAAAACCAATTCGGCCGGGTCGGACGCCGCCGAAGAATTAAGGTCCGGACCCGTTGATGCAGCGAGGCCTCAGGTTTTCGGAAAGTTCAGCTCCCCGCCGACGCCATCGGGATCGTAGAGGAAGAACTGCGTATCGCCGGTGCGCGGCACTATGCTCTCGCGAAATTTGACGCCTTTCGACTGCAGTCGCCTTCGCATGCCCTCGACATCGGTGGCGGCAAAGGCGATATGGTCAAGCCGGCCGGTATCTTCATACTTCTTCTCGGTGCCGCGCACCACGATGCCCTCACGCGGCTTGCGCGTGCCCATCAGATGCACCGTGGCCGTGCCACCGGAATAGAGCCAGTAGCCGGCGAAATCGAGCGGCGGACGATCGCCGTTTTCCAGCCCGAGCACATCGCAATAGAAATCCTTGGTGCGCTCAAGATCGGCGGGCTCAATGGTGTAGTGCTGCAGTCCGCCAAGTCCCATGGCCGTTCTCCCTAAACGAAGCTGAGGTCGGTATCGACGCCCATCATCCAGGCGCCGACGGTTTCAAAATGCCTGAGCTGGCCTTGCAGCTGCTGGGTCACGGTATGGATGTCGCGGAACCGGCGCTCCAGCGGATGGTTCTCGAAGATCGCAGTGGCGCCTGCGGCATTGTAGGCAAAGTCGACCGCCTCGCGCGCCTTGTGGATGGCATGGGTCGAGGCCATGCGGATGTTCATGCGCTGCGCGATCGTGATGGTGGCGCCCGCGGTGAGATCCTTCCAGGTGTCGGCCATCGATTGCAAGACGTAGCCCCGCGCGGCGCGGAGATTGACTTCCGCCTGGGCGAGGTTGCTCTGGACCACCGCATTGTCGCGCAGCGAGACCTTCGCGCCACGCGGCACCTTGTTACGCATCGTATCGACGAAGTTGTCGAGGGCGGTGCGGGCGATGCCGCAGGCGACACCGGCAAAGCCGACCTGATAGCAGGTGTGATTGCTCATGCGGTAGAGCGGGCCGCGCTCGCGGCATTCCCGGTCGAACTCACGCGTAATCGAATGGTCGGCGCGCACGAAGAAGTCGTTGAGCGCGAACTGGTCGCTGGCGGTGCCGCGCAGGCCCACGGTGTTCCAGATGTCGGTCCACTCGACGTCTTCGGCGCGGACCAGCATGGTGCGCTCGAGCGGGGCTCCATTGGCGTCGTATCTGGGCGAACCGTCGGCCGCACAGATCGGGCAGTGCGCGCCGAGCCAGGTCGCATGCCGGCCGCCGGATGCAAAGGACCACACGCCGGTTACCCGGTAGCCGCCGTCGCATTCGACCGCGCGAACCCTGGGGCCGGGGCCCCACGCCAGTACCGCTCGCGGATCGCCGAAGATCGCCTGCGCCACCGGCAGATCGAGATAGGCCGCCGACATCGCGCAACCGCCGGCCTGGCTGAGGCACCAAGCGGTGGAGGCATCGGCTTTGGCAATGGTTTCGATGACGTGAAAGAAAGTCACGGGATCGGTTTCGATCCCGTTGGTCGAGCGGGGCAGCAACAGCCGGAACAGTTGCGCATCGTGCAGCTTGTCGAGCAGCGCTGGCGGCAGCCGGCGGGTCGTCTCGATGTCATCGGAAGCTGCCGCGACGTCGGAACGTATGGCTTCGGCCCGGGCGATCACTGCCTGGTCGCCCGCAAGATCGGCAGAGTTTGCGATCGGTGTATTCAAGGCCAGCCTGCCGGTTCGTCGCGTTCGCGTGCCAGTGATCAGTGGATGCGCCAGTGATCAGTAGATAAGGCTATCGCGCCATCGCCGCGATCGGCAAGTCAATAGCGATGCGAAGCACGCCTGTGCATGCGCGATTGGGATTTCGTACCGCTTTGCACAATGGGATCCGATATCCGGCGAACGCTGCGGCGCATGTGTCCGACTTGTTTAAGATTTTCTAGCCTTGCGATTGGCCGGAATCGATCCGGGATGGGGCGACGGATGGAAGAGCGGCGAAAATTTCCGCGAACGGAGATGGAGCAGCCTGCCTATGTTTCGTCGGGCGGTTCCGTGATGCGTTGCGTGGTGCGGAACATCTCGCGCGCGGGCGCTGCGATCGATGTCGACAATCCGGCCTTCGTCCCGCAGCGCTTTCGCCTGGTGATGGCAAAGGATCCATCGATCGTGCACGAGTGCCGGGTAGCATGGATCCAGAAGAATCGTATCGGCTTGACCTTCATCAGGATGGTGGACGCGGTTATCGATCGGCCAACGTCGGACGGGACGCGCTGAGCACACTACTCGATCCGCAGCTTCGCATCGCGCACCACCTTGCCCCACTTATCCATCTCCAGCTTGATGCGCGCGCCGAACTGATCCGGCGTATTCGCGACGGCCTTGAAGCCGAGCGTCGTGAGGCGTTCCTTCACATCGGGCTGGGCGACGATTTTGACGATCTCACGATGAAGCATATCGACAATCTCTTTCGGCGTCCCCGCGGGCACGACGATCCCGGTGAGCGTGTCGGCCTCCTGATCCTTCACGCCCTGTTCGGCGAAGGTCGGCACGTCGGGCATTCCGGCGGCGCGTTCGGTTGACGCCACGCCCAGCGCGCGCAGTTGTCCGCTCTGCACCGCCGACAAGGCAGGCGGCAGCGCGGTGAAGGCAATCGGCGTGTGCCCGCCGACCGTTGACTGGATCGCCGGCCCAGCACCTGTGAAAGGTACGTGCACCAGGTCTAGCTTGAAAGCCAGCCGGAACAGCTCGCCACCCAGATGCGGCGTCGATCCAACGCCGGGGCCGGCAAAGCTGTACTTGCCGGGATTGTCCCTGACGAGCTGCATCAGTTCCGGTAACGTTTTGGCCGGCACTTGCGGGTTGACCACGACGACATTTGGCGAGACCGCAACCAGGGTCACCGGCGCAAAGTCCTTGACTGGATCGTACGGCACCTTTGCATACAGGCTGGGATTAACGACGAAGCCGGTGCTGACCACCATGATGGTGTAGCCGTCCGGCGTCACGCGCGCGACCTGGCCGGCTGCGGTGTTGCCGCCGGCGCCGCCGATGTTCTCGACGAAGAACTGCTGGCCGAGATGGTCGCTGAGCTTTTGCGCCACGATGCGGGCGATGGCATCGGTCGGTCCGCCCGCCGGGAAACCGACCACGACGCGCACCGGCTTGCTTGGATAGTTTTGCGCCGACGACGCCAGGACGCCGGACAGCAGCCACGCGGTTGCCAATAAGACCCGCAAAGCCATGGCCATGGCGCTCTCCCCAATATGTTTGTTGGGGCTATCATCGGCGAGGCCGCGACGTCGAACAAGGGGCTATTGCGATGGCCGGCGAGCGTTATTTCTTCAGCAGCGGCTTGAGCCGTTCTTCCAACTCCTCGAACGACATCGAGCCCTGCAGCCGCACGCCGTTGAGGAAGAAAGTCGGCGTCGAGGTAACCTTCAATTCGCGATGGGCGTATTGCTGATCGGCGTTCAGCTTGTCGAACTGCGCCTGATCTTCCTCGCAGGTCTTGACGTCCTGCTCGCTCATACCGTACTGCTTCCCGACATGGATGAGCGTATCCTTGGTCTGCGCCATCAACCGGTCCTGCAGCTTGAACAACATGTCGACTGCGCCGAGGTATTTTTCGGAATCGTCCTTGCCAATGCAGCGCGCCAGTATCGAGGCTGCGGCGGCCTTGATGTCGAGCGGAAACTCGCGGAATACGAAGCGTACCTTGCCGGTCTCGATATACTTCGAACGCAGCATCGGAAGCACATTCTGGCTGAACGCCGCGCAATGCGAACAGCTCATTGAAGAATATTCGGTAATCGTCACCGGCGCCTTCGCAGACCCGATGGCGATGTCGGGGAGGGATACCGGCTTCGCGACATTGGCGGCAATCGCGCTTTGCGCCAACGCGGTGCCCGCGAAGGCGAGCGACGCGAATGCAACGAGCGCGATGACGGCGATGGGACGATAGGCGTTCAACGTGTCTCCGAACCCGAATTTGGTAAGCGATCGCGCGACGGAACTGCCTTTTATTGGTTTAGCCAGCCAAAAGCCACCCGATCAGATTGATTACGCGCCGGGAACTGTCGCCATTTGCGGCCGCGCCGTGCAAAGGAATATTGTCGTCTGTCATGACCGATGGTTTGATGCAAGCGTGACGCCTGCACCGTCGATCCAAGCGGCCAAGATTCGGCTCTACCCAGCGAAATACAACAAGAGAACGTCATGACCCTGGACACGGCGCTGTTGAGCGAAACGCAGACAGCGGATGCCATGTTGCGGGCGCGGGCCCGGCGGGTCGTTCCCGGCGGCATGTGGGGCCACCTGAATGCCGCGCGGCTTCCGGAAGGCTATCCGCAATTCTTCGCCTCTGCGGAAGGCTGCCGCGTGCGCGACGTCGATGGGCGCGAATACATCGACTTCATGTGCAGTTGGGGGCCGATCCTGCTCGGCCACCGGCATCCCGAAGTTCAGGCCGCGGCCGAGGCGCAGGCCGCCAAAGGCGACTGCTTGAACGGCCCGGGCGAGGTCATGGTGGAGCTTGCCGAGGATCTTGTCGCCATGCTGCCGCACGCCGATTGGGCGATGTTTCAGAAGAACGGCGGCGATGCGACCACGTGCTGTGTGACGATCGCCCGTGCCGGCACCGGACGCCGCAAGGTACTGGTCGCGCGTGGCAGCTATCATGGCGCGCTGCCATGGTGCTCGCCGAGCGTTGCCGGCGTGACTGCCGAGGACCGCGCGCATCTGACGCAGTTCGAGTATAACGACGTGCAGAGCTTGCGTGCGGCGGTCGAGGAAGCGGGCAAGGATCTCGCAGCAATCCTGGTGACGGCTTTCCGCCACGACATGGGACGCGATCTCGAACTGCCGACGAAGGAATTCGCGGCGGCCGCGCGGGCCGCATGCGACGCGGCTGACGCCGCTCTGATCATCGACGAAGTGCGGGCCGGCCTGCGTCTCGATACCAGAGGGAGCTGGGAAGCGCTCGGCGTGCATCCGGACCTGTGCGCCTGGAGCAAGGCGATCGCCAACGGCTACGCACTGGCCGCCGTTACCGGCAACGACCGCTTCCGCGAAGCCGCCAGCAGGATATTCGTTACCGGGTCGTTCTGGTGCGGCACGGTGGCGATGGCGGCGGCGCGAACGACGCTGCGGATCGCGCGTGAGAAGGATGTGCCCGGGTATATTCGTGCGATGGGCATGAGGCTGCGCGAGGGATTGGCATCCTTGGCGAGCGAGCACGGCATCGCGATCCGCCAAAGCGGCCCGCCGCAAATGCCGCTGATGCTGTTCGAGGCCGACCCAGACGCAATGAAGGGCCGGACGTTCTGTACAGCCGCGCTACGCCACGGCGCGTTCTTTCATCCCCAGCACAATATGTTTCTGTCCTCGGCGCATCGCCCAGCCGATATCGACGAGGCGCTGCAGGCGGCCTCGCACGGCTTCAAGGCCGTCCGCGAATTGGAGGCGAAGTCCAATCGATAGTCGTCGGCATCGACCTGGGCTAATTGGGGACTTGTGAGCATCAGATAAAAATGCCCCGCAACGCGGTCTTTGCGACCAACGATGGCGGGGCAGTCTTGGGAGAAAACGGCGAGATCGCCGAATGACGCGGACATCGTCCGGCATCATGTAAACCGACATTGCACTCTTTCGGCGGCGTTCGCATTGACCTGGATCAAACAGCAGGTACGCCTGCCCTGACAACGAGCGCGGTGGAATAGCCGGCCGCGCGGGCGCATCATCCGTTGGACTTCGACTTCACGTTGCGGTCAGTTCATCACGCGACGCGGTTCCAGGCGTGCTTGCCGGGGGCGGGCGTGTAGCACGCCGCATGTTCGAACTCGTCATGGCCCGCCAGCTGCAAGACTTCGACGCAATCGGCATTGAGGCGTTCGTTGTCGACCAAGCCTTCCGCAAGCACCAGCGCCTGCGATGGGCCGACCGATTGCACTTCGATCTGGCGTTGCAGGCATTTGAAGCTGTGGCCGTCGGAATTACAGAGATCCTTGTAGAAGGAGACGCGATAATTGTTCATCTGGCACTCCCATCCTTCCGGCATCCTGTCATCTAGCTTACTCTCAAGCGTTCATGTCCACCAGCCGCTGGCGGTTGCGCAGCACGATTTGACGTGCGTTCGAAAACACTAGAATGCACTGGTCGCTAAGCTGCGACAGCGCCCGAGAAACGGTTTCCAGCGTCAGGCCGAGATAGTCGCCGATGTCGCGGCGCCACATCGGCAAAGCCATCATACCAGCTTTGGTGAGCCGGCGGTCCATTTCCAGCAGGAAGGTGGCAACTTTTTCCATCGCGGTCTTGCGACCCAGAAGCAGCATATGTCTTCGGCGTGCCGGGGGTCGTTTGCCGTCACGATCCAGAGGTTACGGGCGACCTGGACGTTTGCCTCGTCCTTGCGGTAGGAAAACTCGCTGGCAATCACACCCGCACAGGTCGCGATCACGCTGAGCTGGTCGACGGCCGGAACACCCTGGGTGCGTGGGGCGGGGAAAACCTTGGCTGCTGAAACCGCCGGGGCGGTGATCGTCTGGGTGCATTTGCCATCTCCTCGATGCGGGATGGCTATCCGGGATTTTTGCAGCGCGAAATTTGGGTCGATATCCCAAGGAGGAGCCCTTACGGGGGTTGTCCGGACGTCGTCATCGGCGACGTAGACCATCGATTTCCGGGGCGGAATGCCGGCTTCGGATTCACTGGTGGCGCTGTTTCGGATGTCGGTCATGCCGACAAAATAGAGGTTGTTCGAGTTCCCGAATTGATTTGGCTCAATCGTCGACGATCCCGGCGCGGATCGCAAAGCGAACCAGTTCGGAAAGGTTACCGGCCTGCATCTTGGTCACCACATTCGCCCGATAGACCTCCACCGTACGCGGGCTAATATCGTATTCTCGGGCGATTGCCTTGCTCGATTGCCCCGTCACCAACCCTGCATCACCTGGCGTTCACGCTGGGTAAGGCTGGCGACGCGGGCAGCCATGTCGGCCGACAACGCCCCGCTCTTCGAACTGCTCTCGCTCTCCGCGAGCGCGGTCTCGACCATGCGATCAGCCGGTCATCCTCGAACGGCTTTTCGAGACAATCGAGCGCGCCAAGCTTCATCGCTTCGACGGCGAGGGGTACGTCGCCGTGGCCTGTCATGACGATAACGGGAAGCTTTCGCGGGCCCGTGTTCAGTTGACGCAGTAGCTCCATGTCATCAGAACGCCGCGGCTGGCGCTGCGCTGCCGACGTAGCCATGTTAGGGAAGGTCAGCGCGGGTTCGATTGACGAGGATCAAGCGTGACCCGTTCGCACCGAATAGACTGCACAGGCTTGCGTGAGGATATCGAAAGAAATGCACGCCATGGTCCTGAAAGCGCCCGGCGCGCCACTGCAGTTTGAGCTGCGCGAGGATCCGGTACCCGGGCCCGGCGAAGTGCGCATTACGGTCGGAGCCTGCGGCGTGTGCCGCACCGATTTGCATGTCGTCGATGGAGAATTGCCGAGTATTTTCTATCCGATCGTACCGGGGCACGAGGTGGTTGGCCGAGTGGATGCGCTCGGTCCCGGTGTGACGTCTCTAAGGATCGGCGAAAGGGTCGGCGTTCCCTGGCTCGGTCATACCTGCGGCGAATGTCCCTATTGCCGGAGCGGCCGCGAAAACCTTTGCGACCGCCCACTCTTCACCGGCTACACCCGCGACGGCGGCTTTGCCACGCATCTCGTCGCGGATGGCGGCTATTGCTTTCCACTCGGCGAGGCCGACGACGACGTCGCTATCGCTCCTTTGCTGTGCGCGGGTTTGATCGGCTGGCGCTCGCTGCTGATGGCGGGTGATGGAAAGCATCTCGGCATTTTCGGCTTTGGTGCAGCAGGCCATATCATCGCGCAGGTAGCGCGCTGCCAAGGGCGATCGGTCTTCGCATTCACCCGGTCGGGCGACGTCGCGGCGCAGCGCCTTGCGATATCACTCGGCGCCGAATGGGCCGGTGGGTCGGAGGATCGGCCTCCGGTGCCGCTCGACGCAGCCATCATCTACGCGCCGGTCGGCTCCCTGGTGCCATTGGCATTGCGCGCTGTACGCAAAGGCGGACGCGTGGTCTGCGCCGGCATTCACATGTCGGACATTCCTTCATTTCCTTACCATATGCTGTGGGAGGAGCGGCAGTTGCTTTCAGTTGCAAATCTGACGCGCGGCGACGGCATCGCGTTTTTCAAGGTTGCGGCGCAAGCCGGCATCAGAACGCACACCAGCGTGTTTCCCTTGCGGCAAGCAAATGAAGTGCTCTCGAAACTGCGCGCCGGGCAGATCACGGGCGCCGCTGTGCTGCAGCCATGACTGAGCGATTGCCCGCCGACACTATCGCAGCCGAGGCCGAGAAACAGCAGCACGTGCTCGATTTCCTCGATGGCTCCAGCTTCGGTGCGGCCGGGGGCGGCAAGCGGATCGATACCCATGCCTCCATGGTTTTTCTCGGAGCTGATCGGGCATTGAAGATCAAGCGTGCCGTGCGCTTGCCGTTCCTCGATTATTCGACGCTGGAGAAGCGCAAGCGTGCCTGCGAGGAGGAGCTGAAAGTCAATGCCGGCAATGCTCCCGAAATCTACCGGCGCGTTATTCCGATCACGCGCAATTCCGAGGGCGTTCTCGAAATCGGCGGCTCGGGCACCGCGGTCGAATGGGCGGTCGAAATGGCGCGGTTCGACGAGAGGCAGTCGCTCGACCGTATCGCTGCATCGAAGACGATCGATCCATCGCTTGCGACGGCCGTGGCTGACGCGGTTCTGCGATCCCACGACAGGGCACCGCGCCACGACGGTGAAAGCTGGCTTGCCTCCATTCTACCCATCATCGACCGCAATACCGCAAAATTCCGAGCCGTGGACGGACTTGAGGCGGTTGCGATTGATCAACTCGATGCCGCCAGTCGCGGCTCCGCAGCGATATTGCAGCCGCTGCTCAGGCAGCGTGTCGAGCAAGGGTTCGTGCGCCGCTGCCATGGTGACCTACATCTTGCCAATATTGCATTGGTGAATGGCCGGCCGCTGCTGTTCGATGCCATCGAGTTCGATCCGGTCATCGCCACGACGGATGTCTTCTATGATTTTGCTTTTGCGCTGATGGATATGATCCATTTCAATCAAGGCGCGGCAGCAAACGCGGCGTTCAATCGCTACCTTGCGCAGGCGGGGGACAAAGATCTCGACGGCCTGCGCCTGCTGCCGCTGTTTCTCTCAATGCGGGCGGCGATCCGCGCGCATGTCCTGTTCGTGAAGAGCGAACATGGCGGAGGGAATGATGCGGTCTGGCAGGAGGCCAGGCGCTATTTTGATCTGGCAGTACGCCTTATCATGCCCAAGCCACCGCTGCTGGTGGCAATCGGCGGGCAGTCGGGGACGGGAAAGTCGGTGCTGGCTCGCGGGCTCGCGGGGCTGATCGAGCCCCCGCCCGGCGCGCTCATTGTCCGCTCGGATGTCGTTCGCAAGCGCGTATTCGGCGCCGATGAAACCACGGCTCTGCCGGAATCCGCCTATAGGCCCGATGTCACTGAGCGTGTCTACGGCATGCTTTCGAGCACCGCGCAGCGTGTCCTCGCCCAAGGCTGCTCGGTCGTGCTCGATGCTGCTTACCTGCAGGAATCGGAACGGAGGGAAATCGCGCATCTCGCAGCCACTTGCGGCGTTCGTTTTGCCGGCCTGTTTCTCACGGCGGACCTCGCGACGCGGCTGGCGCGGATCGAACAGCGCAGGGGCGACGCATCCGATGCGACACGGAGGGTTGCCCTGAAGCAGGAGACTTTCGCGCTCGGCGCTATAGACTGGCATATAATTGATGCCTCGGGGACGCCGGACCGATCGCTCCGCAGCGCCCGTACTTTTTTGTTTGCGGTGCCTAACGAGCGTTGACGATGAGAGCCCACCCAACCGGAACGTCCAGCCGGCGCAAGGCCTCTGAAGCGGCGAGTCTCGACTGTGCAACCGCATTCCAGACGATCGCGCTCGACTGCATTGCTTCTATCAAGGCCCAGCACAGCAGCGCATGCGCCGGCAATGCCGAGGCCGTGCATCAGATCCGGGTCGCGATCACACGGTTGCGCGCCGCTGTGGCGTTCTTCGCGCCGATCGTGGTCGATGCGGAATGGCTACGCCTGAAAAAGGAAATTGCCTGGCTGAATGGTCCACTCGGCGCCGCGCGCGATAACGACGTCCTCGTCGAATATGCGCGCCGCAAGCGTTACCGCGCCTGGGCGGAGCATATCAGCGAGCCGGTCGATCAGCGCCAGACGCAGAATCACCGCCGCCTGGTTCGGTGTCTGCGCTCCGTTCGGACGCAACGCCTGATCTCGGGAATCGCAGGCTGGATCAGACGGGGAGCGTGGCTGGCGCGGTGCAAGCGGAACAAAGAGGCAGAAACTCTGCAAGTCTATTGCGCTCGCGAACTCAACCGTTGGCACGGACGGGTGATCCGCAAGGGACGCCACCTGAAGGCGCTGGGTGGATCGCGCCGTCACCGGCTGCGGATCAGGGTTAAACGCTTCCGCTACATGCTGGAAGCGCTCACGGAAACCGTCGCGGTTTGGAACCGCGGCGAATTGCGTCAGCTGCACCGGCCGGCAAAGCGGCTGCAACGGGCTTTGGGCGACCTCCGTGACCTCAAGCGTTTCGCCGGCCTTGCCAGCGGATCGCCGCAGGCCGAAAACGGTAAACGGAGTAAGGTGCCGCCGGCGGGCTATCGCCATCGAAGGGATAAGCTGCTCGGCGTCGCCATCACGTCTTATCGTGAGCTAAGGCACGCCGGAGGCTGCTGACGTCATCGTTCACAGCGCTTCCGCGCGACATTGGCCGAGTTGATATGCGTCAACTTTTGTCGTCCGTCAGCCAGCTACTTTCCTGGCAGCAATCCAGGACGGGGGCCCTAAGCCCTCGCCAACGCATGGGAGAATGGCGATGTTCAGGAATATTCTGGTTCATATTCCCTCCGAGCGCCCGGTCAGGCCGGTGATTGACATCGCTGTTGCTCTGGCCAGTGCGCGGCGGTCGCATCTCGATGCTGTAGCCATCGGCTATGAATCGATGGGCGCCGCCGGGATGATTGCGGAAGGCGGCGGCGCCGCCGTAGCCGCCGTGATGGGGGCTGAACAGAAGCGTGCCCAGGAGCGGGCGAATGCCGCAATCGGCGTGTTCGAGATCGAGGCGAAGCTCGCCAACATCGCGTACGGCATCAGGACCTTTACGGCGATTCCCGCCGAAGCCGGCCAGACCATCGGGGCGCTTGCCCGCCTTTACGACATGACGATCGTGCTGCAGCCGGATCCGGCGAAGGCCAGCTACGACAACGAGATTCCGCAGCAGGTCCTGTTCAATTCCGGCGGACCGATGCTAATGGTTCCCTACATCCACAAGGGGCCGCTCGATGCCCACCATGTCGGGATCGCTTGGGACGGCAGCCGTCCTGCAGCCCGCGCATGGCGCGATTCTATGCCATTTCTGATGGGCGCGAAGGCCGTGACCGTGATTGCGGTCAATGAGGAGGCGGGTGAAGCCTCCTCGAGCCGGCTCGTTGCGCATCTGGGGCGGCGCGGCATTGCGGCCCGGGTGCAGCGGTTGATCACGGATCGCAGCGATGTTCAGGGCGCCATTCTGTCGGTCGCGGCCGAAAGCAACATTGGCCTCCTGGTGATGGGCGGCTACGGCCATTCGCGGCTGCAGGAGCGAATTCTGGGCGGTGTTACGCGCAGCATGTTCAAGTGCATGACGGTGCCGGTGCTGATGTCGCACTGATTTCAGGCGGGGGATGTGACCTTTGGTCTCCGTGAGTTCCTTGTCTCATCTCCTTGCGGCGGTGCTGCGGTCGCAATAACACCAATTTGATGCACGTCAATGTTCGATCCGAAGCCGGTCAGTATCGTTTTCGGCGGAAATTCGAAATCGGAGATTGTCATGTCAGAGCTGTCTGAGCGGGCCGCTTCCGTTTCCTTTCCAGCAGCCGCAAATGCAGAAGCGGAAGCCACCAAGCTAAACCAAGGCGCGCTGGAATTTATGCTCGGTGCCCAGAGGATAATGTTCGAGGAACTGGTGTTCCTCGGCGACGAGATGTTGGAGCGAACGCAGACCGAGATGCACTTGTACACTGAGTTCGTCGCGAAGATGGCGAGCGCGCATTCGGTGCGGGACATCAGGACGATGTGCCAGGAATGCGGCCAGCATCAGCTCGACTTCTTCCGCCGCGACTCCGAACGGCTGTTCAGGCACGCCGAGCGGATGATCGCGGCCACGTCGAACTTAATCAGTGGCCGCTCCTTGAACTGATGGGCCAGTAGCATGCAGTGCGAATCGCCCCTGCCGACGGCGATAAGTTACGGTCTTGCCGGTTCGCAATAGGCCGCGACCTGCCGGTACTGAAGAACGATGTCCACCTATCGTCTGAACAATCTGCTTTCGCCGCATTCCGTCGCGCTGGTAGGGGCGAGCCCACGTCACGGCTCGGTAGGCCGTGCCATTCTCAACAACATCCGCAAGGCCCAGTTCAAAGGCGAATTCGGCCTCGTCAATCCGCACTATCATGAGATCGACGGGGTCGCGGCCGCTGACAGCATCGCAAAGCTGTCTTTTGCGCCGGAACTCGTTATCCTCACCGCGCCGGCCCGCACCATCGCCGGCCTGATAGACGAGGCGGGCCGTCGCGACGCGGCCGGCGCCGTCATTGTCAGCGCCGGGCTCGGCCATGGTCCGGGTTCGCTGGCGGAAGCGGCGGAGCGCGCCGCGCAAAAATACGGCATGCGGTTGATCGGCCCGAATTGCCTGGGCATCATGATGCCGGGCGTCAGTCTCAATGCCAGCTTTTCCGCGCATATGCCGGCCGCGGGCCATTTAGCGCTAATCTCGCAGTCCGGCGCCATTGCCGCCGGCATGGTGGATTGGGCGGCACAGCGGGCTGTCGGTTTTTCCGGCATCGTTTCGATTGGCGACCAGCTCGATGTCGATATAGCCGATCTGCTCGATTACTTCGCGCTGGATGACAAGACTCACGCCATCCTGCTTTACATAGAGGCGATCAAGGATGCCCGTAAGTTCATGTCGGCAGCGCGGGCCGCCGCCAGAATCAAGCCGGTTGTAGTCGTCAAGTCGGGCCGCATGGCTCAAGGAGCGCAGGCGGCGGCAACCCATACCGGCGCGTTGGCCGGGGCGGATGCCGTCTACGATGCAGCGTTTCAGCGCGCCGGGATCCTGCGCGTATCGGATCTTCGCGAATTGTTCGACTGCGCCGAGACGCTCGGGCGGGTCAAATCGCCGTCGGGAAAAAGGCTTGCGATCCTGACCAATGGCGGCGGCATCGGCGTGCTGGCAGTCGACCGGCTGGTCGAACTCGGCGGTATTCCAGCGGGTCTCTCGTCGGCGACCCGCGAGAAGCTGGACGCTGTTTTGCCGCCGACATGGTCGAAATCGAACCCGGTCGATATCGTCGGCGATGCCGATCCGGCGCGCTATGCCGCAGCGCTCGAAGCGTTGCTGGCCGATTCCGAAAACGATGCCGTGCTTGTCATGAACGTGCAGACGGCAATCGCGCGCGCCGACGAAATCGCCGTGGCCATGACCGGAGTGGTGCAGAAATATCGCGCCGGACAGCGCATGTCGCCGAAGCCCGTTCTCGCGGTGTGGGTCGGCGCGGAACCGTCGATCGGCGATCTCTTTGGCGGGGCCGGCATTCCGAATTATCCGACCGAGGACGATGCCGTGCGCGGCTTCATGCATCTGGTCCGCCATCGCGAGGTGGTGGAGGCGCTGGCGCTGGTTCCGCCCGCCATGCCGAGCGAATTCGCTCCCGATGTCGATGCAGCGCGGCAGATCGTTGCCGCGGCGCTGGCCGACGGCCGTTCATGGCTCGATCCGATCGAGGTCAAGCGGCTCCTTGACGCCTACGACATCGCAGCCGTGCCGACCTTTGCCGTCGCCGATGCCGAAGAGGCGGTTGCGCATGCGAATGCGATCTTTGCGCAGGGGGCGACCGTCGTGCTCAAAATCATGTCGCGCGACATCGTCCACAAATCCGACGTCGGCGGCGTGGTGCTTAATCTCACCAGCGCCGATGCGGTGCGCAAGGCGACGGCCGACATTCTCGCGCGGGCAAGATCACTGCGGCCGGAGGCGCGAATATCGGGCGTGATGGTGCAGGCAATGGTGGTGCGGGCGAAGGCACGCGAGCTCATTCTCGGCCTCGCCGACGATCCGACCTTCGGCACGGTTGTCGTGTTCGGCCGTGGCGGAACGGCAGTCGAGATCATCAACGACAAAGCTTTGGCGCTGCCGCCGCTCGACCTGCAACTGGCGCGTAGCCTGATCGAACGCACCCGCGTCTCGCGGCTGTTGCGCGCCTATCGTGACGTGCCGGCGGTGAAGCAGGACGCCGTCGCGATGGTTCTGGTCAAGCTGGCGCAGATGGCCGCCGACATTCCCGACATTCGTGGGCTCGACATCAATCCGCTGCTGGCGGATGGGGCGGGCGTGCTCGCGGTCGACGCGCGGGTCGTGATCGGGCGCGCGGAGCGGAAGTTTCGGGGCTCGGGCCCTGCGAATTTTGCGGTGCGGCCTTATCCCTCGCAATGGCAGCGTCACATCGAGGCCAAGGACGGCTGGCGCGTATTTGTTCGTCCGATCCGGCCTGAGGACGAGCCGCTGATCCACGAGATGCTGAAACACGTCACGATGCACGACCTGCGGCTGCGTTTTTTCGCTCCGATGAAGGAATTCTCCCATGAATTCATCGCCCGCCTGACCCAGCTCGACTACGCTCGCGCGATGGCCTTTGTCGCGTTCGACGAGGCGACCAACGACTTGGTCGGTGTTGTCAGAATCCATTCGGACTCGATCTATGAGAGCGGCGAATACGCAATTCTGTTGCGATCGGACCTCAAGGGCAGGGGGCTTGGTTGGGCCTTGATGCAGATGATCATCGAATATGCGAGGTCGGAAGGCCTGAAAGCGATCTCCGGCGACGTCCTGACCGAGAACACGGTAATGCTGGCGATGTGCCGCAGCCTCGGCTTCGAGGTGAAGTCGGACCCGCAGGAGCACGATATCTGCAACGTCAGGCTGGCGCTTTAGCTATCCTCAAGCGCGCGTCGCGACCGCCGGATGATCACGCCGCGCGCGCGTTCGTCGGTGGCCGCAGTCAGTGCGAAAACAGGATCGGGAGCGGCGGCTTCGCAAGCAGGCCCTTGGTGGTGCTGCCGAGGATGAATTCGCGCCATCGCGAATGCCCATAGGCGCCCATCACGAGAACGTCGACGATTGCAGGCCCACATGCGCCCGCCACGCCGGTCCTTTCTCGTTCACGGGCGAGATCGGCCACTGGTCACATTTTAACGGGGGGCGTTGCTGTTACGGGGCTGTCCGGCTTTGTCGGCAAGGTTGAAGCATAATTGGAGCAGGACGCTACAGAGAAATTGGATTCCTGACCGTCTCAGGCCCGCTGGTTCACGCTGGCGGGCTCATTGCGGCCAGCGGCCCCGGCGCGGATACGCAACGCTGCGCCAGGGCCGCTAACCCAATGGCTTTAGGCACCCTCGCGGAGCTGGCAGCAAAGGCTACCCGGCAAGCCATCGCTGTCATACTAGCTTCACACCTGCCAGTTTTTCCCGGGCACAGTGTCGCATCATTGTTCCAGTGTCGGCTTCGTAACAGACGTGCCTCATTCCTGATGCTTCAATGTCCCGGTTTCAGCACGTGCAGTTACTTTCCGAGTGAGCCCGGCCACTGGCCGGGCTTTTCGTTAGGCTACAGCGACTCCGGCGTCTGCCGGTCGATAGCCAGCACCAAGATCACCAACATGGCGTAAGCGGTCCTGCGGCCAATGCCGTTGATTCCAGAACCTCATACTCAAACGCCACGCCTTGCGGGACCGGCTCAAGAAGGAGGAGGGCGGTCCAACGAAGGGACGCGTGCTTGGCGGCCGGAGTCGGTGATGCGCGATCAACTGAAATGGTACGACGACAGGGCCGAGAATCGGCGTGGCTCGACGCGCTTGCTGAGTTGCGTCAGCGCGGAGCGCGAGGGGTACTGCTACCAGCACGTCCAGGCGATCACCCGATCGACCAGTACGCAGAGCAACCGCGATTACTTCTCAACAAGCCCTAGGGCGTCGGGTTAGCTTTATAAATCGTTAATCTCGGATTGCTACGAATTGCCCAATCGCGGGAAAAGTCCCCCGAGCCCCCCGCGAGAGTACGGAAACCCGCCGATACTCAACCCCGGCGGATTTCTGCATGACGCGCAATTCTGCCAAGAATCACACACCCAAGCCTGAATAGACCATTCCGGTGGGGGTGACCGGGGTGGTAAGGCGAAATCGTCGTGCGTCGGGCCCTCTACTAGGAACGATGTTGGCTTCCGAGAGTCGATTCAGTTGCTTCCGGTTTGTGTCGCCAAACAGGCTCCCGCCGGAAGTGGACGGCTCTGGCGCATCTCGCTAGGGCCGTCTTATTCATCCTGGCGGGCAGTTCCTGCACCGCGACAGCTTGGCGGCAACGAAAATAGTTGCGGCCACCGTTACGAAAACGATGGCGCCGATGGTGTCCTATCGCGTCGGAAGCCGATTGTACGTTCGGTTGTGCGTACAACGGTCACTGATCAAAAAACTGAGCAAACACCAGGATAGGTAGAATATTGGCGGAAGGGGTGGGATTCGAACCCACGGTGCCCTTGCAGGCACGCCGGTTTTCAAGACCGGTGCCTTAAACCACTCGGCCACCCTTCCTTGCCTTTACGATCAAGCGCTTAGCCGATGCGAAGGTGAAAACACAAGAGAAGAAATTGGATTTGGCGCCCCAGCCGGGAAGGGGCGATGAAACGGTGCCGTCCCGTCGGGCAAGACCGACAATCGCCCGATGGCATTAATCAATGCGCTCCGCAAATCGACCGGCCGGCACAAGCCACGGCCGTTGAATTGCGGCGCAGGACACGCGGCACCTTCGAGACAGCGGTCGAGGGAGCGGCCCGATGCCTCCGCTCCCGCAACTCTCGGTGCCGGGCTGATCCGCGGGGCGCCTTATCGCGTGAACATGAAGAACAGCCGGTCATCTGCCCGCAGGTTACGAATGGGGCGGCATCAGCCGCAAAGCGGGCGCTTGTCAATTCTTGCCGGGATCGCGTCGTCTAGCACCGTCGCGGCAATTGGTTCGTGTACTGCTTAACCGAAAGCAACGGCCAGCAGGCCGGAGCACAGCAGCACGAAGCTGGCCGTTGCCAGGGCAAGAAATCCATTGGAGACAATGTCGTGGTTGCGCATGAGACACCTACCACATCAGATGCTCGTTAAGCTTTCCGAATTTCTGATCGGACCTACCGAGCCATTCTCTCTGAAGCGCGGGCGGCTAGCGCCGCCGGCCCTTCAAATGTCACGCTCGGTAACGATAGCCTTCAAACGCATGGGCAAGGAAAATGCCTGCGCTCACCAGGCCCATCACCGCTGTTACTGTCTCGATCATCGCACAAATCCTTTGCGCCCCTGCAGCGCACAGAACGACTGCACCGTTGCACAGTCAAAAAGATTCACAGGCCAGAATCGCATATCGGTCGTGAGTGATGATTTGATGCAACAGATTGTCTGAAAGCGGCACAGGACGGCTACGACGAAGGGCGCATACACAGCGAATCGAAGCGTTGCCGCCATAGTTCGACGGGTACGCAAAGCAACCATTCATTCACCACGCAAGACCAGACCCCATTTCCGCCGTGTTCCGGTTGCGATATCTTCACCACCTGATGCGGAGGTGGGGCGCATCGTGGGGTAAGGCCGCAACGCTTCGACATAGGCAGTCGGCCGCTGAAAATGGTAGTTGGGGTGATGGGGATTCGACGGCCAACAACAATCGTTCTGGCGGTTCGTGGTACGGTTGCCGTGGCAACATGCCTTGTCCTCGCCAATTGCGCCTCATCAGACAAATTCGCCAGGCGGATCGATCCCAAATATGGCGTCTCCTCCAGCCCCCGCGTGGTGGCGTTCGGAGAGCCTGTGCCGAAGGGCGGGGGAACTTACCGTATCGGCAAGCCCTACACCGTCGCGGGCCGGGTCTACGTGCCGGAAGAGGATCCGAACTATCGCGCTGAGGGGATGGCATCTTGGTATGGCGACGATTTCCACGGCCGGCTCACCGCCAATGGCGAGGTTTTCGATATGACCTCGCTGACGGCGGCCCATCCGACCCTGCCGATCCCGAGCTACGCCCGCGTCACCAATGTCCGTAACGGCAAGTCGCTGATCGTGCGCATCAACGACCGCGGCCCTTACCACGGCAACCGCCTCATCGACGTCTCGAACAAGGCTGCGGAACTGCTTGATTTCAAAGCAAATGGCGTCGCTCGGGTGCGGGTTGAATATGTCGGTCGCGCTCCGCTTGAGGGTTCCGACGACCGCCAGCTCCTGGCGACGCTGCGGACCGGCGAGCCCGCGCCGTCCCCGGCCACGGTCCGGGTCGCTTCGGCCCGCCCGTTTGTTCCCGAGATGCCGTCGTCCGCGGGCCGAATCCGGGGCGAGGTGCCGATGCCGGAGGGACGGCCCTATAGCCTCGGCAATACCTCAGCAGACCACGCCTCGATCAACGCGACCTCGGAAATGTCGGCCTCCAGCCGCTCGCGCGGCCGTGCCGCGGAAAATCCGCGGGCCGTGTCCTACGAGAACGAGGCCAGCTATATGGCGCCACGCCAGACTTACCTGCCGGTCGATCCACGCGGTCCGAGCGAAGTGCTCAGCGGGCGAGGGCTCTATTAGCCCTTCAGGAAGGCGATCAGGGCGGCGTTGACCTCATCAGGCCGCTCCTGCTGAATCCAGTGACCGGCCCCGTCGAGTATGAGCTTTTGCCGCAAGTTCGGCAGTACGCGCTCCATCTCCTTCACCAGCTTGGCGCCGATCAGCCCGGTGATGACACCATCCTTCGATCCCGCGATGAACAACGACGGCTGGTGGATTTGCGCGCCTTGCCAGGGTGCGGTCAGTTCCCAATTGCGGTCGATGTTGCGGTACCAATTCAGTCCGCCGCGAAAGCCGGACTCCTGATAGACAGCCGCGAAATAGGCGAGGTCGGCCTCGGTCAGCCAACCCGGCAACGGCCGATTCGGATCGGCGCCAGCGAGAAATCCCTTGCCTTCCTGAACAAATTGGTGGGCCGCCGGATCAGAGAACCCGCGCCCGGCCAGCACGATTCGCATCGTCTCTGCGACATCGCGCTCGAATTCGGCCTCTGCCACACCCGGCGCCTGAAAATACTGCCAGTAGAAATTGGTGATGCCGTTGTTTCGCAAGGTCGCCAGCGGCAGGCCGCGTCCGCGGGAGGGGGGCGGAACGCTGAGGCCCGCCACCTTGGTGAAGATATCGGGCCGGAACATCGCCGCGTGCCAGGCAACCGGCGCGCCCCAGTCATGACCGACAATGACGGCCTGCTTTTCGCCAAGTGCCGCCACCAGCGCAACCATGTCGCCGACATTGTGGAAGATGGTGTAGGCGCCGACGTCCGCCGGCGCGCTGGTCCGGCCGAACCCGCGCATGTCGGGGGCTACGACATGGAAACCGGTTTCCGCGATGGCTCCGACCTGGTGCCGCCAGGAGTAGGATAGCTCGGGCCAGCCATGGCAGAGCAGCACCAGCGGCCCCTGGCCCTGTTCAACAACAAAGAAGTCGAGCCCGTTGACGGAAAGAGTGCGTGAGGTTGGCATCGCGTTTCCGCCCTGTTTTTCGTATCTTGTCCGGAAATTGCAGCATCGCAACGATACGTTTCTTCGTTCGGCACCGCAATCCGATCGACACCGCCACAAGTCCAAAAACCTGTGTTGTTTGCGATACTTCCAACTGTTAGAACGCACGGATTCAGGACATCGCCGATGGCAGCAGAGACTTCCGTTTCCCGCGAATCCGACACGGCGGCCATCTTCCCGTGGCGCGGCCTGATGGCCGCCGTCTTCGCGCTCTCGATCGGCTGGGGCGGCATCGTGTATGCCGCCAACAACAGCGTGCAGGGCGCACCGAAGAAGGACGATGGCGGCTTCGATGGCGATGCGCCGACCGCGATCCTGGTCGAGGCTTCCAGCGGCAGCGTGCTGTTCGAGAAGAACGCCGACGAATTGCGGGCGCCGTCCAGTATGATGAAGCTGATGACGGTCGAGGTGGTGTTCGATGCCATCAAGCAGGGCAAGGTCAAACCGACAGACGAATATCGGATCAGTGAGAACGCCTGGCGCAAGGGCGGCGCGCCGGCCGGCGGCTCGACCATGTTTGCCATCCTTAACAGCAAGGTGTCAGTGGACGACCTGCTGAAGGGCGCGATCATCCAAAGCGGCAACGATTCCTGCATTGCGCTTGCCGAAGGCATGGCCGGCAACGAGCGGATTTTTGCCGCCGATTTCATGACCAAACGGGCGCGCGAACTCGGCTTGACGAAATCGACCTTCGGAAACTCCAGCGGGCTGCCGGACCCTGCCAACAAGATGACGGTTCGTGAACTGGCCAAACTCGCCCGCCACCTGATCCTGACCTATCCCGACATGTACAAATTGTTCGGCGAGCGAGAATTCACCTGGAACAAGATCCGGCAGCAGAACCGCAATCCGCTGCTGAACACGCTGAATGGCGCCGACGGGCTGAAGACCGGCCACACCAAGGAGGGCGGCTACGGCATGGTCGGCTCGGCCGTGCAGAACGACACGAGGCTGATTGTCGTGATCAACGGACTAGATGATCCCGACGATCGTGCCTCAGAGGCCAAGAAGATGCTGGAATGGGGTTTTCGCAATTTCGAGACGCGCACGCTGTTCGCGGCCAACCAGCAGGTCGGCTACGCCAAGGTATTTGGCGGCGAAAGCCGCTCGGTGAAGCTTGCCAGCCCCGAGCCGATCAAGGTGATGGTGCCGAAGAACGGCAACGAGAAACTGATCGCACGCATTGTCTACAACGGCCCGGTTCGTGCGCCGATCCAATCCGGCCAAAAGGTCGGCGTCGTCAAGGTGTGGCGGGGCCAAAACATCGCCGTAGAGGCGCCGGTCTATGCGGCTGAAGCGGTCGGCACCGGTTCGACCGTGCGTCGCGCCATCGACGGGGTCAGCGAGCTCGTCATCGGCGTGTTCCGCGCGAGCGCAGAGAAGCTCTGAGCATGACCCAGGCAACGCTGCAGCGGCCGTCCGGACGCGGGAAGTTCATTACGTTTGAAGGCGGCGAGGGTTCGGGCAAGTCCTCGCAGATCAAGAAGCTCGCCGAGCACCTTACGGCGGCAAAGCTGCGCGTGATTGTCACCCGCGAGCCCGGCGGTTCGCCGGGCGCCGAAATCATGCGGCATCTCGTGCTGTCGGGAATGGGCAAGCTGCTGGGACCGGAGGCGGAGACGTTGCTGTTTGCGGCAGCCCGCGACGATCACGTTCGCACCGTGATCCAGCCCGCGCTCAGCCAGGGAACATGGGTACTGTGCGACCGCTTCTCGGATTCGACCCGCGCCTACCAAGGCAGCCTGGGGCAGGTCTCTCCGATCGTGCTCAACGCCATGCAGCGCGTCACTATCGGTGATCTGAAGCCGGACCTCACCATCATTCTAGACATCCCGGTTGAAGTTGGTTTGCAGCGCGCGGCCGCTCGCCGCGGCAGCGGCGTGCCCGACCGGTTTGAGTCGGAAGACCTGCAATTCCATCAGGACCTGCGCAACGCCTACAAGCAAATCGCCGCCGAAGACCCGCAGCGCTGTGTGCTGATCGACGCCAATGCCGATGCCGACACGGTTGCTGCCCGCGTCTGGACGGCGTTGCGCGAGCGCGTGTTCGCAATCCCGAGCCCGGCGGGGACAACATGAGCGCGCGCAAGGTCGAGCAGGAGACGGCGGTCAGGCATCCCCGCGAAACGGCCGATTTGTTCGGTCACCGCGAGGCGGAGACGGCGTTGCTGAATGCCTATCGCAGCGGCCGCATTCCGCATGCCTGGCTGATCGGCGGCCCGCAGGGCATCGGCAAGGCGACGCTGGCCTACCGCATGGCCCGTTTCGTGCTCGCCCACCCCAATCCGACGGCGCCTTCGGTTCAGCACGCGGAGACGCTGGCGCTCGACCCTCACGATTCCGTCGCGCGTCAGATCACCGCCGGGGCCCATGGCGGGCTGTTGGTGCTGGAACGAGGCCTCAACGATCGCGGCGTGATGCGGACCGTCATCACCGTCGATGAGACGCGGGAGACGATTTCGTTTTTCGGCTCGACCGCGGCGGTCGACGGCTGGCGCGTATGTATTGTCGATACCGTCGACGAGCTGAATCCAAACGCCGCGAACGCGCTGCTCAAGATTCTCGAGGAGCCGCCGCACCGATCGCTGTTTTTGCTTGTCAGCCATTCGCCGGCGCGCGCCCTGCCAACGATCCTGTCCCGCTGCCGCAAGCTGCCGCTGCGGCCGCTTGCGACCGACGACGTCATTCGCGCCGCAGCGCAGGCCACCGACATCGCACCCGATGATCCCGCACTGTCGGAAGCTGCCGATGCCTCGGAGGGGAGCGTGTCCCGCGCACTGACGCTGCTCGGCGGCGACGCGCTGAAGCTGCAGCAGCGGACCGCGGCGCTGCTGGCGACGCTGCCGCAGGTCGACCCGCGCGAGCTGCATGCGCTGGGCGATGCGTTGGGCACCAGCGACCGGGTGGCGCTGGCTGCCTTCATCGATGGCATCGATCGCTGGATCGGCGAAAAGCTGCGCGTCGACGACGCCAACGCGAATCTACCCCGCCTTGCACGGCTGGCGGAGGTATGGGAAAAGATCGTCTGCGCCGCGCGCGACACCGAAGCATACAATCTGGAGCGAAAACCGCTAGTTTTCTCGGTGTTCGGGATGCTCGCGGACGCGACGCGGTAAAACCCTCCGCCAGATATTAATCCCGACAGTCTATGAGCAATAAAGGAATTCGTGGTGGCGACGGCTGCAAAGAAAGCTTCGAAAAAGAAGGCGAAGAAGGCTCGCAAATCGCCGCCCGCCAGCGCCAGCAAGGGGGCGGCGAAAAAGCGTGCAGCCAGGAAAAGTGCGAGCAAGAGCAAGCGCGTCGTGAAGGAGCGCGGCAAGGCTTCGAAAAAGGTCGCAAAGAAGGGTTCGAAGAAAACGGCGAAGAAGTCGACCAAAATAGTCGCCAAGAAAGCCGCCAAGAAATCGGCGAAGAAATCCGTTACCAAAACTCCGCCGAAAAAACGCGCGGTAACGCCGCAAGAAGCGAGCCCTGCCGTTCAAGCGGCGCCGGTCGCAGAAATTTCGAAGCCCGCCGCGCCACGCGGGAAGCCGGCTCCCGCCGCCAAGCCGGCAGCGGCTGTCGAACGCAACACCTATTTCATCACGACCGCGATCGCCTATCCGAACGGCCTTCCGCATATCGGCCACGCATACGAGGCGATTGCGACCGATGCGCTCGCGCGGTTTCAGCGGCTCAATGGCAAGGACGTCTTTTTCCTCACCGGCACCGACGAGCACGGCCTGAAGATGGTGCAAACCGCTGAAGCCGAAGGAATGGGCGTCGCTGAGCTGGCCGCGCGCAATGCCGGCCGGTTCAAGGAGATGGACGAGCGCCTCAACGTCTCGTTCGACCGCTTCATCCGCACCACGGAGCCTGACCATCATCGTTCGGTTCAGGTGGTCTGGGATCGGATGCAGCAGAATGGCGATATCTATATCGATACCTATGCAGGCTGGTATTCGGTGCGCGACGAAGCCTATTACGCCGAGGAGGAAACCGTCCTCGGCGAGGACAATGTGCGGCGTGGCCCGCAAGGTTCGCCGGTCGAATGGGTCGAGGAGAAGAGCTACTTCTTCAGACTGTCCGCCTATCAAGACCGCTTGCTGCAGCTCTACGAAAGCCAGCCGGATTTCATCGGTCCGGATTCACGTCGCAACGAAGTCATCAGTTTCGTAAAGAGCGGCCTGAAGGATCTGTCGATTTCGCGCACGACGTTCGACTGGGGCGTCAAGGTGCCGAACGATCCCGAACACGTGATGTATGTCTGGGTCGATGCGCTGACCAACTACATCACCGGCGTCGGCTTTCCCGACGAGAGCGATCCGAACTGGCGCTACTGGCCGGCGGATGTGCATATCATCGGCAAGGATATCATCCGCTTCCACGCGGTGTACTGGCCGGCATTCCTGATGTCGGCCGGCATTCCCGTGCAGAAGCGGGTTTACGCGCACGGCTTCCTGTTCAGCAGGGGCGAGAAGATGTCAAAGTCGGTCGGCAATGTCGTCGATCCCTTCAATCTGGCCGATCAGTATGGCGTCGATCAAATGCGCTATTTCTTCCTGCGCGAGGTGCCGTTCGGACAGGACGGCAACTACAGCCATGAAGCCATCGTCGCGCGCATCAACGCCGACCTTGCCAACGATCTCGGCAATCTGGCGCAGCGCTCGCTGTCGATGATCACCAAGCAGCTTGGCGGCGTGCTGCCGGAGCCCGGCGAATTCACCGACAACGACAAGGCAATACTGGCGCAGACCGACAGCATGCTGGAAACCTCGCGCACCGCGATGGCGACGCAACAGATCCATCAATGGCTGAACGCGGTGTGGGCCGTGGTGGCGGAGGCCAACCGCTATTTCGCTGGCGAGGCGCCCTGGGCGCTGGCCAAGACCGATCCTGACAGGCAGAAAACCGTCCTGTACGTGACGGCGGAGGTGGTGCGCCAGGTCGCGATTCTGACCCAGCCGGTGATGCCGGATGCGTCGGCCAAGCTGCTGGATAGCCTCGGCATTCCCAACGAGAAACAAGCGCGCGAATTCGCGGCGCTCGCCACGCGGATTAAGCCGGGAACGACATTGCCACCGCCGGTCGGCGTATTTCCGCGCTACATCGAACCAAAGGCAGATTAGGCCGTTTGCAAGCCATGCTCGTCGACAGCCATTGCCATCTCGACTTCCCGGATTTTGCCGATGATCTCGACGCCATCGTTGCGCGTGCCGAGGCCGCGGGGATCGGCCGCATCATCACGATTTCAACCCGGGTGAAGCGGCTCGGCGGACTGCTCGCCATCACCGAGCGGTTCCCCAACGTCTATTGCTCGGTCGGCACCCATCCGCATCAGGCCGATGAGGAAGATGGCATTCCCACAAGCGAGCTGATCGAGCTAACCAAGCACCCGAAGGTCGTGGCGCTCGGTGAGGCGGGGCTGGATTATTTCTACCAGCACGGTTCGCGAGAGGCGCAGGAGCGCGGCTTTCGCGCGCATATCGCGGCCGCGCGGGCCACGGGCCTGCCGCTAGTGATCCATACCCGCGACGCCGACGAGGACTGCGGCCGCATCCTCGAAGACGAGGTGGCAAAGGGACCGTTCCGGGCGGTGCTCCATTGCTACACCGGTGGCCGCGAACTCGCGATGAAGGCGATTGCGTTGGGTCTGTCGATCTCGTTCACGGGCATTTTGACGTTCAAGAAATCCGAGGCATTGCGCGAGCTTGCGGCCGAACTGCCCGCTGATCGCATCATGGTCGAAACCGACTCGCCTTATCTGGCGCCCGGCAAGTTTCGCGGCAAGCGCAACGAGCCGGCTTACGTGGTCGAAGTCGCCAAAGTGCTGGCGGAAACGCGCGGCGTCTCGCTGCAAGAGATTTCCCGGCAGACGACCGAAAACTTCTTCCGCCTGTTCTCCAAAGTCCCCGCGCCGAAAGTCGCGGCATGACGCTGACGCTGACGATCCTCGGCTGCGGCTCCTCCGCCGGTGTGCCCCGCCCGGCGCTCGGCTGGGGCGCCTGCGATCCCAACAATCCGAAGAATCGACGCCGCCGTTGCTCGCTGCTGGTCGAGCGCACGGGTGCGCACGGCACCACGCGGATACTGATCGACACCTCGCCTGACCTGCGCGAGCAGTTGATCGACGCCGAAGTCGATCACATCGACGCGGTGTTCCTGACGCATGAGCACGCCGACCAGACCCATGGCATCGACGACCTGCGTTCGGTCGTGCTAAACCAGCGCCGCCGCATTCCCGTCTACTTCAACCAGTCGACCGCCAAAGACATCATGGCGCGGTTCTCCTATTGCTTCATCTCGCCGGAAGGCAGCGATTATCCGCCGATCCTGACGCGCCATTCGATCGAAGCGGGCGAGAGCCACACCACCGAGGGGAGGGGCGGTCCGCTGAAACTCTCTGCGTTCCTGGTTCAGCACGGCAAGATTCCCGCGCTTGGGTTCCGCATCGGGGCCGCCGCCTATACGCCCGATCTCCACGACATTCCCGAGGAGAGCTGGCCGGCGCTCGAAAACCTCGACCTCTGGATCGTTGACGGGCTGCGCTACGCCGGGCATCCCAGCCATTTCAGCGTTAACGACGCGCTGTCCTGGATCGAGCGCTTCAAACCGAAGCACGCCGTTATCACCAACATGCATTCCGACCTCGACTACGAGGTATTACGCCAGAGCCTGCCGCCGGGCGTGATCCCGGCCTATGATGGCTTGCGGCTGACGCTGAACAGCGCAGGCTGAGCCTGCGGCGCAAGTCTGATAGCCGGACGCGGAGGAACGTCTATGATTGGCCTGTTCTTTGAAGTCCAGACAAGGCCCGGGCACCGCGATCAATATCTCGATCTTGCGGCCTCGCTGAAGCCTGAGCTTGAGGCGATGGGTGGCTGCCTCTTCATCGATCGCTTCAGGAGTTTGACACGGGAAGACCTGCTGCTGTCGTATCAGATATGGCAGGACGAGGGGACCCTGACGGCGTGGCGAGCCCATGCTCACCACCACGATGTCCAGACCATCGGCCGCGAGAAAGTCTTTTCGGACTATCGCATCCGGGTCGCCCAGGTGATCCACGAAGCAAAGCCCGGGCAGCCGATCTGGCAACCCGAGCGGCGCACGCCCTACAACGATCCCGCAAGGCGCAAGCCGACTTATGTGCTGGCGGCTGAATCGAAAAATGCCACGCTACCGGCAGCGACCGAATGGCGCCGTGACGCTTTCGCAAGCGTCTATCGTGAGGGGCACTTCGCGCACCTGATCGATCTACCAAACGATCAAGCCGGCATCGAATTCGGCGCCAGGCTGTTTGCTGATCCGACAACCGAGTATTTCCGCGTTTTCGAGGTCATGCGCGATTACGGCATGTTCGAACGCACTGAGGCGCCGCAATACTACCCGCCTGCAAAACGAGTATCAGAAGGAGCGTGAATGACACTCAGTCGCTGAGCGAAGTCCTTATGTCGTGGCCGTTGATGGCATAGAGCTCGAGCAGTCGATCGAAGGTGATGCCGCTCTGCTGCTCAACGGCAAGAGGATGGGAAGTGGGCTCCAACAACACGCGCGGTCGCTGTCGTCCACTCACTGGATGAACCTGACATTTGAGGTTCAGCGTATCGGGATAGCCTTCAAGCCGATTGGAGAACCACCCGAACCATGGACCGAGTTCGTCGCATTCGCCGTTATCGAATGCCGTAATGTAGCGCGCAAAGTTCTCGCGTGACAGCGTCGCCCACACACCGAAGCCGAATTGTTGCCCGCCGCTGCCCCGGATCGGCAGTTCGAGCACCGTACGCACAAAGAAATGCTGCCCCTCCAGCACACAGAAATCTTCAGAAAGGAAGTCGCCACTGAGATCAAGAGCGCTGTTGGGCGCCTTGTCCTCAGTACCGGCCCATTGCGCGGGATTAGCGCAAGCCAGGTCAATCAGGCCGTGATGCGTTTCGCCGCAGACAGCACAAGTCCACGGATTATCCCATAGCCGACGCCAGCGCGGGTCATTTGCCAAATCGAGATCGTCGTTCATTGGACTCACGCGCATCACGCCGATATCGCCTTCGCCGACTCCACCTGGTTGCGCAGCATGAATTTTTGAATTTTGCCGGTGGACGTTTTCGGGATGGGGCCGAACACCACTGCCTTGGGCGTCTTGAAGCCGGACATGTGGCTGCGGCAAAAGGCTATGATCTCGGCCTCCGTCGCCTTGGCGCCTTCCTTCAGCTCGACGAAAGCGCAGGGCACTTCGCCCCATTTGGGATCGGGCTTTGCGACCACGGCCGCGAACAGCACGGCCGGGTGCTTGTAGAGGACGTCCTCGACCTCGACCGAAGAGATATTCTCCCCGCCGGAGATGATGATGTCCTTGGAGCGGTCCTTGATGATGACGTAACCGTGCTCGTCGAGCACACCGAGATCGCCGGTGTGAAACCAGCCGCCGGCGAAGGCTTCCTGCGTCGCCTTCTCGTTCTTCAGATAGCCCTTCATCACGATATTGCCGCGGAACATCACCTCGCCGATGGTTTCGCCATCGCGCGGCACCTCCTGCATGGTCTTGGGGTCGAGCACGGTGACGGCTTCTTCCAGCGGGTAGGGCACGCCCTGCCGGCGCTTGAGCTGCGCGCGCTGGTCGGCGGGCAGTTCGTCCCAGCCCGGCTGCTCGGCGCAGACGGAGGCGGGGCCATAGACTTCGGTCAGGCCGTAGACATGCGTCAGCTTGATGCCGATGCTTTCGGCGCCCTCGAGCACGGCGACCGGAGGTGCTGCGCCCGCGATCAAGCCGACCACGCGGCGAGCCTTGTCGCCCTTGGGCGCACCGGGCGCGTTGATCAGCGTGTTGTAGACGATCGGCGCACCGCACATGTGGGTGACGCCGTGTTTGGGGATCAGTTCGAAGATTTTTGCCGGATCGACCTTGCGCAGGCAGACACTGGTGCCGGCCGAGGCCGCGACAGTCCACGGGAAGCACCAGCCGTTGCAGTGGAACATCGGCAGCGTCCAGAGATAAACCGGATGCTGGCCGAGATTGCCGGCAAGAATATTACTGACGGCATTAAGATAGGCGCCACGGTGATGGGTCACGACGCCTTTCGGATTACCCGTGGTGCCCGAGGTATAGCTAAGCGCAATCGCGTCCCATTCATCGCCGGGAAATCTTGCGACGAAGGCCGGATCGCCGGCCGCGACCGCCGCCTCGTATTCGATCTCACCAATCCGTTTGCCGCCTGCAAACGCCGCGTCGTCAACATCGACGACGAAAGGCTTTGGCCCCTTCATCAGCCTCATCGCTTCGGCAATCACGCCGGCGAATTCTGGATCGACCAGGATGATCTTCGCGCCGCCATGGTCGAGCTGGAAGGCGATTGAGGGCGCATCGAGCCGGATGTTCAGCGCGTTCAGGACGGCACCGGCCATCGGCACGGCGAAATGCGCCTCGTTCATCGCAGGTACGTTGGGCAGCATCGCCGCGACCGTGTCGCCGACGCCAATACCCCGCCCAGCGAGCCAGGACGCAAAGCGCCGGCAGCGCTCGTAGGTCTCAGCCCAGGTAAAGCTGCGGCCCTCGTAGACTGTGCTGACGTGATCGGGATAAACGGCGGCGCTGCGGGCAAGGAAGCTCAGCGGCGTCAGCGGTACGTAATTCGCTGGCGTCTTGTCCAATCCGATCGAATACTGGTTCTGGGCTGCGCTCATTGGCTGTGTCCCATCTACAAAGATTTGACCTTACAGGAACCCGATGGAAATCCACGGGAAGATCGCCACGATAATCAGGCCGACCATCAGCGCCAACAGGTAGCCCCAGATCGGCCGAATACCCTCGGCCGGATCGACGCGCCCGATGGCGCAGGCCGCATAATAGCCTACTCCGAAGGGCGGCGCGAATAGCCCGATACCCATCGCGAGAATAACGATCATCGCATAATGGACCTCGTGGACGCCGACCGCACGGGCGATCGGAAACAACAACGGCCCGAATAGCACGATCGCCGGAATGCCCTCGAGCACGCTGCCTAGGATCACGAAGGCCACGATCGAGACCGCGATGAACGTTGCCGAGCCACCAGGCAGGCCGGTCATGGCGGCCGCCAACGTTCGCGAAAAGCCGGACTGTGTGAGGCCCCAGGCCATGCCGGTAGCGCAGCCGATGATCAGCAAGATCGCGCCCGACAGGCACGCGGTCTCAACCAACATTGGCACGATCCGCCGCCAGTCGAAATTGCGGTAGATCAAGAGGCCGTAAATCAGGTAGCCGACGATAAAGGCGTAGACGATGCCGATGGTGGAAACCTCGGTTGCGGTCGCAATGCCCTCAACCACGGCGTAACGGATCACGAACGGCAGCGCGATGGCGGGCAGGGCGATGGCAAACGCGCGGACGATCTCGGTGACACTCGCCCGCGTGACGTGCCGCAGATCCTCGTTCCGGTAACGCCACCACACCAGTGCCGACAGCGTGATCCCCAGCACCAAGCCCGGCAGGAGGCCGCCGGTGAACAGCGCCGCGATCGATACTCCCGTGACCGACCCGATGGTGATCAGCACCAGACTCGGCGGAATGGTCTCGGTCTGCGCGCCGGTCGCGGAGAGGAGGGCGACCAGATCGCCCGGCTTGGCACCCCGCGCCTTCATTTCCGGGAACAGCACCGGCGCCACGGCAGCCATATCGGCGGCCTTGGAGCCCGAGATGCCCGATACCAGGTACATCGCCCCGACCAGCACGTAATGCAGCCCGCCGCGGACATGGCCGAGCAAGCTTGCCAGGAACGCCACCATCGCACGCGCCATGCCTGTCATTTCGATCAGCAGGCCCAGGAACACGAACAGCGGTACCGATAGGAGGATGAGGTGGCTCATGCCTTCGTCCATGCGGCCGACCAGCACCATCAGCGGCGTGCCCGTGGTCAGTGCCAGATAACCATAGGTCGCCAAGCCAAAGCCGAATGCGATTGGTACACCGGCGAAGACGCAGAAGCCGGCCACGCCGACAAAGAAGATGATCAGATTGAGGTTGCCGAGCGGCTTGAGCGAGCCCCTGAGCAGCCAGAATATCCCGATGACGAGTGCGACCGACAGGATCGCGCCCAGCACCATGCGAATGTTGCCGACGCGGGCCAGACGCAGGAAAGCAAACAGCGCCATCAGCGCAATGCCGACCGGTAGCGCCGCGGCACGCCAGCTATTGAGGATCTGCAACGCCGGCGTGGTGATGTAGCTTTCCTCGTAGGCGTATTCATAGGCCGGCCAGGCAATCAGGATCAGGAACGCCAGGGCGGCTGCTGTCGCCACCAGATCGAGATAGGCACGCATCGCGGGCTTCGCGTTAGCGACTACCGCCGTCATCCGCATATGCTCAGCGCGGCGGAATGCTACGGCGGCGCCGAGCATGGCGAGCCACAGGAACAGGATTGAGGCCAGCTCGTCAGACCAGATCAGCGGCCGATGCAGCGCGTAGCGCGCCACCACGCCGGCAAACAGGATGATGATTTCGGCGACGACCAGCAGCGCTGCGGGAAGCTCGACGAGCATTCCCAGGGCTTGTTCGATGGAAGCCAGCAACGAACGGCGGCGAGGGGGCTGAGCCACCTCACCGCCAACCACTTCACTCAGTTCGGCATGAGCCACGACGGCCCCTCACATGCGCTTAGGACAGCTTGCCCACGGATTTCTCGAGCAGCTCCCAGGCGTGGTCGCCGTATTTACCTTTCCATTCCGCGTAGAAGCCGGCCGAGCGCAGCTTGTCGCGGAACGGCGTCACGTTGGGCTGGTTGAAGGCCAGGCCCTTGCCGGCCAATTCCTGCTGCAGCCCGGCATTCAGCTTGGCGACGTCCTCGCGCTCTTTGATGGCCGCCGCATTGATGTTCTTGGCGACGATTGTCCTGATATCCTCGGGCAGCTTTTCCCAGGCGCGGCGGTTCGCCAGGAACCAGAATCCGTCCCACATGTGGTTCGTCAGCGAACAGAACTTCTGCACTTCGAATAGCTTTGCCGTCGAAATGATCGCCAGCGGATTTTCCTGGCCCTCGACGATCTTGGTCTGCAGCGCCGAATAGACTTCGCTGAAATTGATGGAGGCGGGCGCTGCATCGAACGCCTTGAACATCGAGGTCCAGAGGGGGGACACCGGCACGCGGATCTTGAAGCCCTTGAGGTCCTCCGGGCCATTGATCGGCTTGGTCGACGACGTGGTCTGGCGGAAGCCGTTATCCCAGATCTTGTCCATCACCACGAGGTTGGCCTTGGTGATCTCGCCGCGGATATGGGCGCCCAGGCCCCCGTCCATGGCCTTCCAGACCGTGTCGTAATCCGGGAATGCGAAGCCGATGCCGCTGATGGATGCCGCCGGCACCAGCGTCGCCAGAATCAGCCCCGACAGCGTGAAAAATTCGACGCCGCCCGAGCGGATTTGGCTCAGCATATCAGTATCGGAACCGAGCTGGTTGTTCGGAAAAATCTGCAGGTCAAACCGGCCCTTGGTCTCGGCCTTGATCGCGGCCGCCATTTCCTTGGCGCGCGCGTTCATCGGATGGCCGTCCGGAAGATTGTTGGCGTATTTGTAGGTAAATTCGGCGGTCTGGGCCCGCGCCACCAACGGCGCGCCAATGCCGCCCAAAACCGCTGACGCAGCGGATGCCCTAAGAAGCGTGCGTCGTGAAAAGCTCATCTCATTCTCCCTTGAGAGTTATTGTTCTTGAGGTCCGAGACACGGACCTGCGGTCCACGGGATCATCAGCGATCGCCGCATTCGCGCGCTTATTGCAGCGTCAGCAAGTGTCGGCAATAGGAATGGCCGGGAGGCAGCAGATCAGGAATGTCATGGCGCCCAAGGCGGGCCGTTTTGGCCTCAGAGCTAACTGAATGTGCCAGCATATCCGGCTAAATATTTGATCTGAATTGTAGATATAGATATTCCATAATATACCTTATGCGAATTCGGGGTGTCTGGCCATCAGCAGCCAGCGTTCACCAATCTGCATTGGAGCCCGCTGATTTCATCGCTGGTACGAACCCCCGCTTCCCACCCACAATGCGGCTCCAGGCGAAACACAAAGCCCCGAGGCCGGTTGGTTCAAGCCGGCCGCAACGGAGGTTCATCATGCAGGAACGCGTCAGTCGTCCGACCGAATCTCGCGCCATTCCATTCGACACCGCCAAGCTCGATTCCCTTATGGAGGCGGCCGGACTCGATATCCTGGTCGCCACCTCCAAGCACAACGTTCAGTACCTGCTCGACGCCGAGCGGACGATCTTCTTCGACTACATGGACGCGCTCGGCATCAGCCGGTACTTGCCCGTCCTGATCTACCCGAAGGGCGCGCCCGACAAAGCGGCCTATATCGGGCACCGGCTGGAAACGCACCAGCGGGCCGTGGCGCCGCTGTGGGTTCCGCAGGTCCGCACCGAGGGCAACGGTTCGGTTGACGCCATCTCACTCGCGGCGGGCCTGATCAAGGAGGCGGGTGTGCCGATGAAGCGGGTCGGCGTGGAGATGCCATTCCTGCCGATGGACGCCGGCAAGGCCCTTTCGGACGCCCTGCCCGGTAGCGAGATCAAGGATGCGCTGCTGGTGCTGGAGCGGTTGCGCGCCGTGAAATCGCCGGCAGAGTTGGCCAAGCTGAAGAAGGCCTCGGAATTGGTGATCGGATCCATGGACGAGGTGATCGCTAGCCACGGTCCGGGCACCACCAAGCAGCAGCTTTTCGACGCGCTGAGGATCGCAGAAGTCAAGCGCGGATTGACTTTCGAGTATTGCCTGCTGGCCTGCGGCGCCAGCCACAACCGGGCGCCTTCCGCCGACCGCTGGGAAACCGGCGACGTGCTGTCCCTGGATTCCGGCGGCAACTATCACGGCTATATTGGCGACTTGGCGCGGATGGCCGTGCTGGGCGAACCGGACAGTGAGCTGAAGGACCTGCTGGCGGAAATCGAAGCCATCCAGCGGGCGGCATTCGCCGCAGTTCGGCCGGGCGCGATGGGCGGCGATATCTATGCTGCGGCGGAAAAGCGGCTCGCGCAGTCGAGCCAGCGCGACTGCACCGACTTCCTGGCGCACGGCATGGGGCTAGTCAGCCACGAGGCCCCTCGCCTGACGGCCAACGGCCCCATTCCCTATGATGACGCGGACGCGCGCCGGCCCTTGGAGCCCGGCATGGTGGTCTCGATCGAGACGACGATGAAACATCCGCGCCGCGGCTTCATCAAGCTCGAAGACACGGTCGCAGTGACGGCAAGAGGCTACGAGATCTTCGGCGAGGGCAGCCGCGGCTGGAATGTCGGCGGCAGCGCAGTGGCGCGGTGAGGTGTGACTTGAATGTTGCGGCGACCGTCGCGATGCGCGGTCGCCGTCGGATGCTGGCTTGCGCCTCACCCCTTTTCCACGTCTCCGCCTGCGTCCAGCCAGCCTTTGAAGCCGCCGAGATTGCGTACGTTGTCGTAGCCCATATCCTTCAGCGTCTTTCCGACCAGCGCGGAACGCCCGCCGGAGGCGCAGTAAGCTACAACCGTCTTGGTTCGGTCAAAGGCCTTGTCGTGCATCGCCGAAGCTGGATCCGCCCGGAACTCCACGAGGCCGCGCGGTACGGCGACGGCACCCGGAATTTTACCAGAGGCAGTGACTTCCGCTGGCTCCCGAACATCTAGGAAAAGCACGTCCGGTCTGCCAAGCAAACTCTTGGCCTCATCCGGACTGATACGCGGCACTTCGGCATCGGCTTCGGCGAGCATCGATTGTACTGTTTTCATTGGGCCTTCTCCATCTGTGGGCTCGCCAGCAACGGCTGGTGTTCTGATCTAAGCTCCCGCAAGACACGCGCAATGCCAGAAGGCCGTCGCAGGTTGCAAGGGGCTAATAGCCCATCCTATTTTGATTTCGATCATGCAATTGCAGGATGCTGCGCTATATTTTTGGGTGTGGCAATCCCACTGGTTGTCAGCAAATTCCGGTTAGTGGCCCCTCGCATATCAAAACCTTTGCGCGCTACTTTCCCCTGAACCTCGGTTTTCGCCGCTCCAGAAACGCCGCGACGCCCTCCTTGTGATCCTCGGTCATGCTCGCCAGCGCGAACTGGTCGACATCCATATGGCTGGCGAGATCGTCGAGCGCATGCGCCAGGCGATTGACGGTCAGTTTGGTCATGGCGACCGATAGTGGTGGCTGGGCAGCGATCTTTCCTGCCAGCACCATCGCGGCGTCGAATGCCTTGCCGGGATCGGCCACCTCCTCCACCAGCCGCCATTCGTAGGCCTCTGCTGCGGTGATGCGCTGATCCGCCAGGATCACCGCCTGCTTGGTGCGCGCCGGTCCCATCAGATGCAGCATCCGCGGCACGCTCTGCCAGCTCATGTTCATGCCGAGCCCGATCTCCGGCACGCGCATATGGGCGTCGCGGGCCATCACCCGGAAGTCCAGCGCCACTGCGAGCGCCACGCCGCCGCCGACGCAAAAGCCCTCGATGGCGCCGATCGTGATCTGCTCCATATCCTGCCAGGCCCGGGTCAGCCGCGGCCCGAGCTTTAAGTGCCGGCGCAAGGCGCCGAGATCCATGGTCTTGCGCGAGCGGCCTTCGGGGTCCTTCAGGTCAAAACCGGCGCTGAAGGATTTGGCGCCGCCCGTGAGCACCACGACCGAGGTGTCGCCATCATCCTCAAAACTGCGGGCGGCGTCGGTGAGCTGGCGCAGCGCTTCCGGCGACAACGCATTGATGCCGTCGCCGCGGTCGAAGCGCACGACAGCGATACGGCCGTCCGGCCCGAGGCCTTTTTCAATCGTCACAAACCCGGTCAATCCATCGCTCCCTGTCCGTCAGTTTTCGAAAGTTTAGACCAGAAAGAATTTCGGCGAACCTGAATCCTTCGTCGGTTCCTATTCGTCTTTGTTCGCGAAACCATCGCATCCGCTCCGCGCGGATCGGAGGCGAACAAGGAGCATTTTGCAGATGGGACCATCATATCGCTGGGTGATCGTTGGCGTCGGCGCGTTAATGACATGCATCGGCATCGGCGCCATGTTCTCGCTGGCCGTCTATTTGGAACCGATCTCGACGGAAACGGGATGGTCGCGCGCCGGAATTTCGGGTGCGATGACCATCGATTTCCTGACCATGGGCATTGCCGGGTTTGCCTGGGGCGCGGCCAGCGACAGGTTTGGCACCCGCCCTGTTGTCCTGAGCGGCGCCCTCCTCCTCGGCCTGGGTCTATTTCTCGCCAGCCGCGCGACATCGCTAATCGAATTCCAGCTCACCTATGGCATTCTCGTTGGGCTTGCCGCAGGTGCTTTCTTTGCGCCGATGATCGCAGCGGCGACGGTGTGGTTCGAGAACAACCGCAGCCTCGCCGTCTCGCTGGTATCTGCAGGCATGGGCGTGGCACCGATGACGATCTCGCCATTCGCGCGCTGGCTGATCTCGACCTATGATTGGCGTACCGCGATGATGATTGTGGGCCTGATGGCGTGGGCCTTGCTGATACCGGCCGCGCTGTTGGTCCGGCAGCCCCCGGTGCCGCGCCCATCCGCCTTGCCGGCAACGGGCGCTGGCAGCGATCTGGGCGCGGAATGGTCGGTCGCGGACGCGCTTCGCTCGCCCCAGTTCCTGGTGCTGGCGCTGACCTTCTTCGCGTGCTGCGCCGCGCATTCCGGACCGATCTTCCATATGGTCAGCTACGCCATGCTCTGCGGCATCCCGGCGATGACCGCGGTCAGCATCTACAGCGTGGAAGGATTGTCCGGGCTCGGCGGCCGGCTCCTGCTTGGCGTGCTCGCCGATCGCCTGGGCGCGAAGCGCGTCTTGATCGGCGGTCTCCTGGTGCAGGCGCTGGCGATTGGGACTTATCTCTATGTCAGCAAACTTGGCGAGTTCTACGCGCTCGCGATCGTGTTCGGGACCGCCTATGGCGGCGTGATGCCCCTCTATGCCGTGCTGGCGCGCGAATATTTCGGCCCGCGGATCATGGGAACGGTGTTTGGCGCGGCCACCATGGTATCAAGCCTCGGCATGGCGCTTGGACCGTGGGCCGGCGGCATGATCTTCGATACCTTCCACGATTACCGCTGGCTTTACGTCGGCGCGTTCAGCGTAGGCCTCGGCGCGATGGCGATTGCGCTGACCTTCCCGCCACTGCCGTCGCGATCGCGCGAGCGGCTGCAGCCGGCTTAAAGGGCGGCCTACAATGAGAGTCCCTGCCTCGACATAGCCCGGATTTTGCGCCTATCCTCAGGGCATGAGCGACCATGATCACGACCACCACGGCCACCACCACGATCACGACCACTCCGAACTATCGGAGACTGAGCTGCGTGTGCGGGCGCTTGAATCGATCTTGACCGACAAAGGCTATGTCGATCCGGCCTCCCTCGACCTCCTGATCGATCTTTACGAAAAGAAGATCGGACCGCGCAACGGTGTTCGCGTGGTGGCCAAGGCGTGGAGCGATCCCGCCTATCGCGAACGGCTGATGAAAGATGCAACGGCTGCGATTGCCGAGCTCGACTATTCCGGCCGCCAGGGCGAGCATATGGTCGTCGTGGAAAACACGCCCGAACAGCACAACATGGTCGTGTGCACACTATGCTCCTGCTACCCGCACCCCGTGCTGGGGCTTCCGCCGGTCTGGTACAAATCCGCACCTTATCGCTCCCGCGCCGTGTCCGATCCGCGTGGCGTGCTGAAGGATTTCGGCGTGACGCTGCCGGACACCACCAAAATCCGGGTTTGGGATTCTACGGCCGAAATCCGCTACCTCGTGCTGCCGATGCGCCCTGCGGGCACCGAGGGCTGGAGCGAAGAACAGCTCGCCGAACTCGTCACCCGCGACAGCATGATCGGCACAGGGCTGCCGAAACAACCGAGCGAGATTGGCTGATGGACGGCGCGCATGACATGGGCGGCGCCAAGGGTTTTGGGCCTGTTGTGCCCGAGCCGAACGAGCCGGTGTTTCATGCTGACTGGGAGCGCCGCGCTTTTGCGCTCACGGTCGCCATGGCGCGCCCGGGCGGCTGGAACATCGACATGTCACGCTTCGCTCGCGAGAACCGATCGCCCGAGGATTACCTCAGCAAGAGCTATTTCGAGCTTTGGCTGGCTGGGCTGGAAACGCTGATGATCGAGCGCGGGCTGGTGATGCGCGAGGAGATCGAGTCCGGCAAGGTGCTCTCGCCGCCAAAACCTGGCGTCAAGCCGATCGCTCCAGATGAAGTCACGCCGGCGATCCGCCGCGGCGGCCCGACCGAGCGCGAGCCGAAAGCGCCTGCGATGTTCGCGGTCGGCGAGACCGTGCGGATGAAGGATATCCACCCGGTGACGCATACGCGGCTGCCGCAATATGTCCGTGGCCACCTCGGCACCATCGAGCTCAACCACGGTTGCCACGTCTTCCCAGACACCAACTCGCTCGGTCAAGGCGAAGACCCGCAATGGCTCTATACCGTCAGGTTCGATGGGCCGGAATTGTGGGGCAAGGACGGCGACCCGACGCTGAGCGTCTCCGTCGACGCCTGGGAATCCTATCTGGAGCGCCCGTGATGGATTTAACCCCGCAACAGGCGATGCGGGCGGCGGTTGCTGTCCCCGGCGTGCCGCGCGATGAAGACGGCCCGGTGTTTCGCGAGCCGTGGGAGGCGCGCGCCTTCGCCATGGCGCTGGCGTTGCATGAGGCCGGCGTCTTCACCTGGAAGGAATGGGCGGAGACGCTGGGCGCGCAGATCAAGCGCGCGCAGGCTGAAGGCGATCCCGATACCGGCGAAACCTACTACCGGCATTGGCTCGCGACGCTGGAAACGCTCGTCGCCGCCAAGGGCGTCACCACACCGGATGTTCTGCATGGCTACCGCCACGCCTGGGATCACGCCGCCGACCGCACCCCGCACGGCGCGCCGATCGAGCTGAGAGCGGAGGATTTCGGTTAGCCATCGCCCACACCAGGACGTCATCCCCGCGCATGCGGGGATCCAGTACGCCGCGGCTTCTCGGTTCAATTGCTACTGTCTCTGGAATACTGGGTCATCCGCCCCAGTGCGCAATTGCGCACAAGGCGGGTAACGACAACTGAGTGTGCGGCGCGTACATTACGCCCCCACATACTCCCGCCAGCCCTTCGCCCGCAGCGCGCAGGCCGGGCATTCACCGCAACCATAGCCCCAATCGTGCTGCGCGCCGCGCTCGCCGAGATAGCAGGTGTGAGAGTGTTCGCGGATCAGGTCGACCAGCCCTGCTCCACCGAGGTCGTGCGCGAGCTTCCAGGTCGAAGCCTTGTCGAGCCACATCAGCGGTGTATGCAGCTCAAAGTTCTTGGCCATGCCGAGATTGAGCGCCGATTGCAGCGCCTTGATGGTCTCGTCGCGGCAGTCGGGATAGCCGGAGTAATCGGTTTCGCACATACCGCCGACGATGTGGCCGATGCCGCGTCGATACGCCAGCGCCGCGGCGAAAGTGAGAAACACCAGGTTACGGCCGGGTACAAACGTATTGGGCAGGCCATCAGCGCCCATGGCAATGGCGACGTCACGCGTCAGCGCGGTATCGGAAATTTCGGCCAGCGTCGGGATTTCCAGCGTGTGGTTTTCGCCGAGTTTTGCCGCCCAATCCGGCCGCAACGACCTTAAGCCCGACAGCAGCCGGTCACGGCATTCAAGCTCGATAGCGTGACGCTGGCCGTAGCTGAAACCGAGCATTTCAACGCGCGCAAAGCGCCGCAAGGCCCAGGCCAGGCAGGTGGTGGAATCCTGCCCGCCGGAAAACAGCACCAGCGCGGTTTCGGACGATGATTGGTCGCTCATGACGGGCAATTAGCACTCCCTCGCCCCGAGGCCAACCGGTGGACATTGCCTCGATTTTGGCCTGTTCCGCTGGGATCGGTCGACCGCTTGCGGCATAAAGCGGCCTGCCCCTCCAAGCGACGGAAATCCCATGACCCCTTCCCGCGATATTTCCCGCCTCATCGAGATCATGGCGGCGTTGCGCACGCCGGTCACGGGCTGTCCGTGGGACCTCGAACAGAACTTTGCGACGATCGCGCCCTACACCATCGAAGAAGCCTATGAGGTGGCCGACGCGATCGCACGCGGCGATCTCGATGACCTCCGAGAGGAGCTCGGCGATCTCTTGCTGCAGGTCGTCTATCACGCCCGCATGGCGGAAGAGCAGAATGCCTTTGCCTTCGGCGACGTGGTCGAGGCGATCACAGGCAAGCTGATACGCCGTCATCCGCATGTATTCGCCGATAAGGACGGCAACATCGCTCCCGCCGGAGTCAAGAGTGCCTGGGAGCGCATAAAGGCCGAGGAAAAGGCCGAACGCGCGGCACGGCGGCCGCCCGAAGAGACAACGCACAAGTCGCTGCTCGCAACCGTCAAAGGCGGCCAGCCGGCACTCACACGCGCCATGGAATTGCAGCGCAAGGCATCGACCGTCGGGTTCGACTGGAACGATCCCCGTGCGGTGCTGCACAAGATTCGTGAGGAGGCTGACGAGATCGAAGCAGCGCTCGACCGCGGCGATGCAGAGGAACTCGCCAGCGAAACTGGAGATCTCCTGTTCGCGCTGGTCAATCTCGCGCGGCACGTCGGCGCCGATCCCGAAACCGCGCTGCGTGGCACTAACGCTAAATTCGAGCGCCGCTTTGCCTATATCGAGCGCGTGCTGGCGGCCAAAGGCCGCTCGCTTGAGGACGCAACCCTCGCCGAAATGGATGCGTTGTGGGACGAGGCCAAGGAAGCTGAACAGCCGGCCGCATCAGCCTCAGCGCGAAGTGATCGAAGATAGAGCGCGCGTTCGCGCGATAATTACGCGACCCTCGGCACGGCATCAAACCGCGACACCACGATGTCGCGCTTGGTCTCATCGACGCGCACTGTCATGTCGAAGCGTCCGTCGCGGAGCTCTTTGTTGAGCACTTCGGCATTTCGATGCAGCCAACTGATGCCGGCGCCGTCGGAAGCGTCGATGGAGAGGTCGAGCGTCGTGCGAGTCGCCGCCAAACGGTCCTCGATCGCGGTCAGCAACGCATCGATCCCCTCGCCTGACGCGGCGGAGACCAGGAAACATGGCCGCTCCGGCGGGCGGCGCGCGGCGATGTTGCGCAGGTTCTCGCGTTCCTCGGAATCGAAGCGATCGATCTTATTCCAGACCTCTAGGATACGTGCACCGGCATCCGGATCGATGCCGAGCTGACGCAGCACGGCATCAACGTCGCGCTCCTGAGCCTCCGCGTCTTCATGCGAAATGTCGCGCACGTGGAGAATGATATCGGCCTCCAGCACCTCTTCCAGCGTGGCGCGGAAGGCAGCGACGAGTTGCGTCGGCAGGTTGGAGATGAATCCGACGGTATCCGAGAGCATCGCCTTGCCGCCATGTGGCAGGCTCAGCGCGCGCAAGGTCGGATCCAGCGTCGCAAACAGCATGTCGGCCGCCTGCACGTCGGCGCGCGTGAGCCGGTTGAACAGGGTCGATTTGCCGGCATTGGTGTAGCCGACCAGCGCCACCACGCGATACGGCACGCGCTGCCGGCCGGCGCGATGCAACCTCCGCGTCGCCTGCACCTTCTTCAGTTCATTTTCCAGCCGCGTGATGCGGTCGCCGATCAGGCGGCGGTCGGCCTCGATCTGGGTCTCGCCGGGGCCGCCCATGAAGCCGAAACCGCCGCGCTGGCGCTCCAGATGGGTCCAGGACCGCACCAGACGACTGCGCTGATAGTTCAGGTGCGCAAGCTCGACCTGCAGCGCGCCCTCCTTGGTCTTAGCGCGGCGGCCGAAGATTTCCAGAATCAGTCCGGTGCGGTCGAGCACCTTGGTGTTCCAAGCCTTCTCGAGGTTGCGCTGCTGGATCGGCGACAGCGCGCAATCCATCACGACAAGTTCGATGTCATGGCCCGCGATCAGGCCGGTGATCTCCTCGACCTTGCCCTTGCCGAGGTAAGTCGCTGGACGGATCTGGGTCACTGGCGCAATCAGCGCGTCGGCGATCATGAGGTCGATGGCGCGCGCCAGGCCCGTCGCTTCCTCGAGCCGCGCCTCGAAATCGCGCGCAGCGTCGTTCGCCTGCGCATCGGCATCGCCGCGGCGCATTCGCAGATATGGGCCGATGACGATCACCCGCCCGGTTTGTTTGGCCCCCGCCGACCGCGGACGGTCGGCGCTCCCTTCACGGTCGAAGGGTTCCAATCAGTTCACTCTCAAGCCGGAGCATCCTCGCCGCCCTCGAACAACTGGATCGGAGCGCCAGGCATGATGGTCGAGATCGCATGCTTGTAGACTAGCTGCGAGTGGCCGTCGCGCCGAAGCAGCAAGCAGAAATTGTCGAACCAGGTGACTATCCCCTGCAGCTTTACCCCGTTGACCAGAAAGATCGTCAGTGGCGTTTTTGTTTTACGAACGTGATTTAGGAAGGTGTCTTGTAGGTTTTGTGCGCGGTCTGCCGCCATTGTTTTTGTCCCGCCGTCTTGTGCTTCTTTTTATTAAGCCGGTTGTTGCTCTCTCGCGGAGCCTGCCCCCGACCTGCCGGCCCACCCTGAGATCCCCCTCCGGTCGGCTTGGCAGCACGATTAGAGGGTACGCGGGGTTAATAGGCAAGCCGGTTCGGGCGCCACCGGCGCGGAACCCAGTGGCCATTCTCTGCAAGTGTCCGGAAAGAGATAAATATTCCCAAGCAGATGCATGGATCGGAGAGACACCATTGGGTTGGGCGCGCGTTCGATTCGTATCGCATAAGAGATTCAATCAGCCTCAGCCAACGCCCAGCGCCTTGAGCTTGCGGTGCAGCGCCGAACGCTCCATGCCGACGAATTCGGCCGTACGCGAAATATTGCCCGAGAACCGGCTGATCTGCGCGATCAGGTAGTCGCGCTCGAACACTTCCCGCGCCTCGCGCAGCGGCAACCCCATGATGTGCTCGCCATTGTTGCTGGTCGGCATCGCCGGCACCATCGAGCCGACATCCTGAGGCAGCATATCGGCTGTGATGATCGCTTCCGGACCGCCGCCGGCCAGAATCATGACGCGCTCGACATTATTCCGGAGCTGGCGGACGTTGCCGGGCCAGACATGGGACTGCAATACCGCCATTGCGTCCTGGCCGATCTGCCGTTTCGGCAAGCCCGTCGCAGCCGATATCTGATCCATGAAATAGTCGATCAGTTCGGGAATGTCCTCGCGGCGTTCCGACAGCGGAGGAACACGGATCGGCACCACGGACAGTCGATGGTAGAGATCCTCGCGGAAACGCCCTTCCGCGATCTCCTCCTCCAGATTGCGCGCGGTCGAGGAGATGATTCGGACGTCAACATGAATCTTGGCGGCGCCTCCTGAGCGTTGGAAGGTCTGATCGACCAGCACGCGCAGGATTTTGTTCTGGGTTTCGCGCGGCATGTCGGCGATCTCGTCGATGAACAGCGTGCCGCCGTGTGCCTCTTCCAACGCACCAGGCTTGCGCGGCTGCTCGCCGTTCGTCTGCTCGATGCCGAACAACTCGACTTCCATCCGTTCCGGGGTGATCGCCGCGGCGTTGATGACGACGAACGGGCCTTCTGCACGGCTCGATGCATTGTGCAACGTGCGCGCTGCCAGTTCCTTGCCCGAACCGGAAGGGCCGACGATCAGGATACGGCTGTTGGCCTTGGCCGCGCGGTCGATGGTCTGGCGCAATTGGTTCATGCAGGCCGAGCGTCCGGTGAGAACGCTCGCGGTGGGAGCCAGTTGCTTGAGTTCCTTCACCTCGCGCTTGAGGCGCGAGGTCTCCAGCGCCCGCGTCGCTACCAGGATCAGCCGGTCGGACTTGAAAGGTTTTTCGATGAAGTCATAGGCGCCGCGCTTGATCGCTGCCACCGCGGTCTCGATGTTGCCGTGGCCGGAGATCATCACGACCGGAACGTCGGCATGCTCCTTCTTGATTTGCTCGAGCAGTTGCAGGCCGTCGAGCTTGGAGCCCTGCAGCCAGATATCGAGAAACACCAGATGCGGGCGGCGGTTGGCGACCTCGGCCAACGCCGAATCGCTGTCGCGTGCGGTGCGGGTATTGAAGCCTTCGTCTTCCAGGATGCCCGCAACGAGGTCACGAATATCGGCTTCGTCGTCGACAATCAGAATGTCACTGGCCATGGGTTACACCTGCCTTGTCAGCTGCCTGTTGCGGCTTCGGTTTTTGTTTCATCATTGGTCGCGGATGCCGCCTTATTGGTTTCGTCAATCTGTGGTTTTGCCTCCGCAGCCGGTTGCTTCGCCTCGGCCTTCGGCGCATGGCCGGATACGGCGAACCGCAGCCGCATCCAGGCGCCGCGCTGTCCGGGGCGGAAATCGGAGGCGTCTTTGAGTTCGATGCGGCCGCCATGGTCTTCCAGGACGCGGCCGACGATGGCGAGCCCGAGACCGGTGCCCTTCTGGCGCGTCGTCACATAGGGCTCCAGCAACCGCGCGCGGCTCACCTTCGGCAGGCCGATACCGTTGTCGATTACGTCGATCACGATGTCGGCGTTTTCGCGCGCGGCGATGACGTCGATGCGTCCCTTGCCGAGTTCTTCCGGCGGCACCTGCTCGATCGCCTCCGTCGCGTTCTTGATGATGTTGGTCAGCGCCTGCGAGATTAGCCGGCGGTCGAACTGCGCGCGCATCGGGTCCTGCTTGATATCGGCCTCGATATCGAGATCGGGATGCCCGACCTTCATCAGAAATACCGCCTGCCGCACGGTATCGGCGACGTCCTCACCTTCCATGACGGGCTTTGGCATGCGCGCGAAGCGGGAGAATTCATCAACCATCCGCCTGATGTCGTCGACCTGTCGCACGATGGTTTCGGTACATTGTTCGAAGATGTTCTTGTCTTCGGTGATGACCTTGCCGAATTTGCGGCGGATGCGTTCTGCCGAAAGCTGGATCGGCGTCAGCGGATTCTTGATCTCATGGGCGATGCGGCGCGCGACGTCGCCCCACGCCGAGGTACGTTGCGCGGAGACGAGCTCCGTGATGTCGTCGAGCGTGATGATGTAGCTATCGCGCGAGTGGCTGGTCTGCTCGGCGCTGACACGGACCGACAGGTTGCGCTCATGGCCGTCGCGCATGATCGTGATCTGGCCCTGCACCAGGCGCTGCGTACCCTCGCGTGCGGTCTTCATCATGTCGTCGAGCTCGGGCAGCACGTCCGACAGCGGATGGTCCAGCGTCTCGGATTCGGCGTGGCCGATGAGTTTCTCGGCCGAGCGGTTCAGAATTCCGACGCTACCCGAGGCGTCGACGCCGATAATGCCGGCGCTGGCCGAGGACAGCACCGCCTCGATGAAACGACGGCGGCTGTCGATCAGGTCCGAGGCGCTGACCAGCTCGTCGCGCTGGGTGCGCAATTCGGCAGTCATCTTGTTGAAGGTCTCGCCGAGTTGGGCGAGGTCGCCCTCGGATTTATGGACCGGCACCTGGACATGCAGATCGCCGGTCGAAACGATATTGGCCGCGCTCATCAAGTTGCGAATTGGCGCCACCAGCCAGTTGGCGAAATTCAAGCCGATCAGCACCGATGCGGTCAGGATCGTTAGCGCAATCACAGCGAACATCAGCGCGAAAGTGACTTGGATACCGAGTCTTCGGGATTCGATCGCGGCGTATTCCGCTACGTTGGCCTGGGTCTGCTTGAGTTGGCCGACCACCCGCGGATCGAGCAGACGGGCGACGTAGAGGAACGTATCGCTGAACGCGCGCAGACGAATGACCGCGGCGACGTAGTTCTCTTCCGGGAAGACTGCGATCTCCGGCTTGTTTTCATCGACATTGCTGAGGAAGTCCTGCGGCGGCGTCGTGAATTCCTGCCGAATACCGGTCTGTGCGGTCTCCAGGACATTGCGATCCCTGTCGATCAGCATTGCACCTGGCAAATTGCGTGCTGCAGCACTTGCCGTCAGCAATTCGCGAAACGTGCTTCGGTCCTGGTCGAACAGCGGCCGCGCATTGGCGATATCGTTGGCCATCCCCAAAATGTCGCCATTGATCAGGGAGGCGTGCTCATTGACATAGGCATGGGCAACGTTAAGCGAATTCTCGATCGCCGCTCGCGTCGGTCCCGAAAACAGCCGATCGAGACCACGATCGAGGGTAACATTGGCGATGATGGCAACCAGCACCGCTGGCAGTACGGCGATGATCGAAAACAGACTGACGATCTGCACATGCAGCCTTGCCGCCGCCCGGCCTCGGCGCCGTGCCTGGATCACCTGCCAAATCTCGCGGATGATGATCCCGACCAGCAGCAGGATGGTCGCCGTGTTGATCAGCAGGAACGAATAGACGACGTGGCGGGTCGGCTCGATCGGCGTCAGGCCGCTCAGGACGATGAAGGTCAGGAATGCCGACAGCAGCGCGATCCCGACCGCAAACGGCGCCACCCATTTCCGCAGGATCCCCCCTCCGGATTCGGTACGTGATGGATCGAACGGTGGTGCCGAGGTGTCTGCGGTGGTCATTCCGGCAATCGGTGAGCTGAAAGAGCTTAGGCCCGCCTGTTGCGGACTGATGCATTCATATCACAATGTTGCTGAAATGCGGCATCAGTAAGATGCTCGTCTTTTCAATCGCTTACCGCAATTCTCTTCCGGCAAGTGGTAAAATTGCCAAAATACCGAATCGCCAATGCGGTCCTCACTTTACATGCGATGCCGAGACTGCTCGCAGGCTCGCGGCGAGAAGCGGACTGAGTTCGTGCGAAATGGTGACGCATCGGAGAGGCTGGCATCGGCAAGCTTTGTCGCAGAATCGGACAAGGCATGGGGGATTCGGGAAAGACGCGCAAACTGTCCTGCGCCAGAAACGTGCGTCAACGTTCGAATCCGAGGTTCCGTCCTGCCCAAGTTCCCGAGTGGCCTTGCCAGCCCCGCATCCATCGTCGCCGTCATGAAGCGGGTAGCCGGTCTTCCGCCAAAGGCACGTGCTAGCTTTGCCAGGGGCCGATGCGTTCGCGGCACTTACGCCCCATCGGATCAGACCAAGGAGATCACGAAATCCTGTAGCTTCACCAAGCCATCGCGCGTGCTGGCGCGCTTCTCGGTGGAGGGAGGCCTGGACACGACCGACCTGTTGCTGCGCGGCTTCAGCTTCCGGCTCGGCAGCGATGGCCAGCGCTCGGAAATCTTCACGCAGAGCGCCCCGGTTCATTTCGCGAGGACGCTTGACCAGATGCTGGCTTTCCTCCGAGCGCGCATTCCAGGACCGGACGGCAAGCCGGACGTGGATAGGGTCGAGGCATTCTCAGCCGCCAATCCCGAGACGCTGCATCAGGCAAACTACATCGTCGCGCATCCGCCGCCCGCAAGCTTTGCCTGCACAACCTATTGGGGCGTGCACGCGTTTCCCGCGACGAATTCAAAAGGTGAGACACGGTTCATCAAGTTCAAGGTCACGCCGGTCGGCGAACAGGCGACGCAGCCCGAGGCCGGGGCCAAGGCAAAGCCTGCCGAGCTCCTGCACGACGACCTCGAATCCCGGATCGCGGCTCGCGATATGAGGTTCAGCGTGATGGCGCTGCTGGACCGTCCGGGCGACCCCGTCATGGACGTGACCATCCGATGGCCCGATGAGGACGGACGCGAGGCGGTGCGGCTGGGAACGATCGTGATCACCGGGGTTGAAGCAAACGATGCGTGCGACGAACCCGTCTTCAACCCGGCAACCCTGGCCGAAGGCATCGGTCATCCGCCGGACGAGATGTTTGCGGCCCGCCGCGCCGCCTACGCTATCTCGCAGACAGGGCGTCGCTGAGCGGACGAGGCTGCTGCCGTGGCTCCGATCACGTTTCGCTTTCCGGCGCGCCCGGCCTTTCGCGGCGCCACACTCCCGGGCTGACGCCGATCACGGAGGTAAACACCCGCGTGAAGTGGCTCTGATTGGCGAACCCCGCTGACACCGCAATTTCGGACAGCGGCAGGTCGCGAACTGTCATCAGCTGCTTGGCCGCCTTCACACGCTGGCGCAGCAGCCACTGGTGCGGCGGCAGGCCGGTGGAGATGCGAAAGGCGCGCGAGAAGTGACTGACCGAGAGATCGAATTCAGCCGCGATCTGTTGCAGCGAAAGCGTCCCCCCGAGGTCGGATTCGAGTCTTTCGCAGGCGCGCTTGACCTGCCACGGCGCAAGGCCGCCGCGCGCCGATTCGGCGGGGCGCCGCAGTCCGCCATAGGTCTGGGCAACGTGCGCGGTGAGCGCGAGCATCATGTGATCGATGAAAAGCTGGTTGGCCTCGGACGGCCGCCGTAATCCTTCCAGGAACGAGGCGCCGATATGACGGATGACCGTGTCGTCGTGGCCGACGCCGATCTCACACGCAAGATCGCCAATGCGCGGCGCGCCGGACTGTTCAGCGATGCGGTCGAGCGCCGAGCGCGGAAGATGGAAAAACAGGGAATGAAACGGCTTGTCGATCACATAGCGCGGATCGCGCTTGAGATCGTACAGATAGGTTGCGCCGGCCCGGACATCCCTCTTCATGATGCACTTGCCGCGCTCCCAGAGCTCGCAGTCAGGATAATCGTGAAGCTTCAGGCTGACGAGAAAGGCATCCTCGGATGTCAGCGAGCCGGACAGGCCGGGCACCGGGTTATCGTCGCGGGTTTCGGTGACCGCAAGTTCGACGCCGCGCAGTGAACGCGTGACCAGCGACGGCGGCGCATCCTTCAGGTGCAGGAATTTCCCGAGCCTCGCGCCGAACGCGCCCGCCTGTGCCATATGCGTCGATCTCACTTGTGAAGTCGGAAAGTGCCGCTCATCGCGGTCAGGCGAAATGCATGCATATTATCTGCTTTCGGCGCGCGGCCGTCTACGACGTTTGGCGAGGCCGCTACCTCCTTAGTTTTGTGACGTAAAGCTCAACAGCTTGCTCTGGAGTGGCAGCGCTGTTGTCCATTCGCAACACTCCCGCTCAAGTACACGCATTGGTAGCGGCCGATTGCCTCATTCGGCAGCAGAGGCCGACCACTGCGCTTTCGTTGAGCGCGACTTTGGTCACAAACGCTTGATGACCGCTTGCAGCAAGATCAGGCAAAGCACGGCCGCTTTGGGAAAGACCCCATAGCTCTACGCGCCTAGAACGCGCACCGAAAGCTCGCGACGCTTGGCGGCATCAATACCGGCAGACAAGAAGCAACGGCTTCGCGTCAGCACCGCAAGTCAGGCCCGGCGGCGCGAGTGAAAGGTCCCCCCTGAAGCGAGCAACTGCCATGAGCAAGCCGATCCTGCGCAATTCTTCGGAAGTGAATTTCCAGACCGCGTCGGACGCGGATTCTTCGCCGATTTCCGAGTCCCGTGCTGCCGATGCGGAGATGGCACGCGTGCTCCACACCAAACCACTCCGCATGGCTTTGGACCCCTCCGGTGCTGGGATCGCCCACTGGAAACATGAGCCATTGCACGACGTCGTCGAGCCCATGAGCCAACACGTCATTATGGCTTACAACGGCTCGGTTCAGCGCATGGAGCGGCGGTCAGGAAGATCGGTTGCCATTGGAACGTTTCGTCCCGGGGTTCTGATAATCATTCCGGAAGGATCAAGCTCCCGATGGGATATCCCGAAACCGGTTGATGTCGTACAGCTCTATCTGCCCCACGCAACGCTCAAGCGGGTTGCCGACGAAGCCGGCATCGCCACATCGACCAATCTCGTGGAGCGAACGGCGCATCCCGACCCCATCACATCCCGATTGCTCCTGAGCGCGGCGGATGTCCTTGGGGGCAATGAGGCCCTGGATGCGCTGTTCAGGCAGCAACTGACGGACCTCCTGGCCACGCGTCTGCTGGCTGCGCACACCGGCTCGCCAACCACGATCCAGCCGACCATGGGTGGGTTGTCGCCGAAGGTCCTGCTTCGTGCCATCGAACGTTTGCGCTCGGACAGCGATGCGGACGTCTCGCTCGCTGCGCTCGCGTCAGATGCCGGACTGTCGCGCTTCCACTTCTGCCGCGCCTTCAAGGAAAGCACCGGGCTTTCGCCGCATGCCTGGCTGCGCCAGCACCGGCTCGAGCAGGCCATGAGCATGCTGCGCGACACTGACACATCGGTCGTCTCGGTCGCAGCCGCGCTTGGCTATTCCTCCCAGACCGCCTTCGCTGCGGCGTTCAGGAAGATGACCGGAGAGACACCGAGCGATTGGCGGCGACGCATTCGGTAACAGCAATCGCTCTACAGGTACGGCAATCGCTCTGGGGCAGTCGCAAAGCTAATTCGCTAAATCAACGTTACGCCCAACGCCGACACCGGATGGAGACAAACGATGGCCTGGATGAACGTCGTTAACCCCTTTGCAATCGCACCGCGGCGGAGAGTCGTCGCGACCGCTCTCATGTACGGACTTTCGTTGAGCGTTCGCTTCACCTCGGCCGCGGGCGAAGAAACGGAAGTTCCGGCACATGCCGTCCAAACCGCCAACCCTGTCAGTTCCATCATCTTCTACAAGGACTGGCCCGCGAAGCCCGCTCCGTTGATGGCCTTTCAACGCGGCTCGCTCTTGGGATCCGGAGGCTGCCGAGCGGCATGTGAACGCCCCATGCCAATGCCGCTAATGCTGGACTGCCCCGCACCGTAACAGCCGGGATTCGTTTCACATCATCTTTGCGTCATCGGTCGCAAGAGGTTTACCGCCAATGCAGAGCGGCGGCGGTGACGTGCGTACGTTCGAGAAAATTCAACCCACAGGAGCAAACACATGCGACTTATCATCATTGGCGCCGGCTTCGCCGGCATGTACGCCGCACTTTCCGCTGCCCGCCTGCGCGACATCCGAGGCGTCTCACCCGAGGATCTCGAAATCGCGCTGGTTGCGCCAGAGCCAACGCTGGTGGTTCGCCCGCGGCTCTATGAATCGAAGCCCGAGACCCTGACGGCGCCGCTGCTCGATGTCCTCAACGCCATCGACGTTGTCTACGTGCAGGGCAACGCCGAAGCGATCGACACCAAGGCTCGCGTGGTGCAAGTCGCTACGGCCAAAGGCACCCGAAAGACTCTCTCCTATGATCGCTTGGTTGTGGCTACCGGCAGCCGCCTGTTCCGCCCGAATATTCCCGGTCTTGCCGAGCACGGCTTCAGCGTCGACCAACTCGACGACGCGATTGCCCTCGACCGGCATCTGCAGAGCCTGGCCAATCGTCCGGCAATCAACGGGCGCGACACGGTCGTCGTCGCCGGAGGCGGTTTCACCGGCATCGAAGCGGCAACCGAGATGCCCGCGCGGCTTCGTGCGGTCCTTGGTAACGATGCCAAGCCGCGCGTCATTATCGTCGACCGGAACAGCGCGATCGCTCCCGACATGGGCGCGGGTCCCCGCCCCGTCATTGAGGACGCCCTGCGCAAGCTCGGCGTTGAGACCCGGCTCGGTGCCGGCGTCGCGTCGCTCGACAAATCCGGCGTCACGCTTTCCGATGGCGAGCGCATTGAAGCCGAGACCGTGATCTGGGCGGCGGGCATTCGTGCCGCCCCGTTGACTCAGCAGATTCCCGCCGAGCGCGACAATTTCGGCCGGCTGCTTGTCGACCGGGATTTGCGCGTGCCGTCGGTGGATGGCGTCTTTGCCACCGGTGACGCCGCTCGCGCAGCATGTGACGATATCGGCAATTACGCGCTGATGTCGTGCCAGCACGCCACGCGGATGGGCGCCTTTGCCGGCAACAATGCCGCCGCCGAACTGCTGGGCGTTCCGACCAAGCCATATCACCAGAAGGGCTACGTCACCTGCCTCGATCTCGGCGAAGCCGGTGCGCTGTTCACCGTTGGCTGGGAACGCCAGGTCAAGATGGTCGGCGACGTCGGCAAGAAGACCAAGCAGGAAATCAACACCGTCTGGATCTATCCGCCGCGTGCCGAGCGCGCTGCCGCGCTGGCCTCTGCCGATCCGGAGCGTGTGACTGACGTGAGTGGCTTCTTCTAGACCCTTCACGCGAAACGGGCCGCGCTTCTCGCTGGCTGCGCGGCCTGCTCAACCGAGACCAGCCAGTAGCCTTGAACATGAAACAGGAGACGAACATGAGCCTAACAAACACAAGCCTGGCCAACACCTCACACCCCGGCGGACCGGGCCCTAACGAATTGGTTCCGTCGCGCTACGCGGTGCGGGTCGGCGACATTGACGTGCTGGTGGTCAGCGATGGCGTGCTAACGCTCCCAACCGCAATGTTGGCCCACAACATCGACCCGGCCGTCCGGGCGACCTGGCTGAAAGACATGTTCCTGCCGCCGGACGCCTACGATTGGGCGCTGAACGTGGTCGTGGTGCGTAGCGGCGACCGGACCATACTCGTCGATGCTGGGCTTGGGCTCGACCCGGACTTGCACTTGCCGCGGGCCGGGCAATTGATCAAGCGACTGGAGGCCGCCGGCATCGATCTTGCGTCCGTGACCGACGTGGTGCTGACCCACATGCACATGGACCACATTGGCGGGCTGCTCGTCGACGGGGTCAAGGAACGGCTACGTCCGGACCTGCGGATCCACGTGGCGGCCGCTGAGGTCAAATTCTGGGAGGCGCCCGATTTCTCCCACGTCTCCATGCCGCCGGGGTTCCCGGACGCGCTTCGATCGACCGCCAAGCGGTTCGTGAAAGAGTACCGCAGCCAGCTGCGGCCGTTCGAGGAGGAGTACGAGGTAGCACCGGGAGTGGTCGTCACTCGCACCGGCGGCCACACCCCCGGGCACAGCGTGGTCCGCGTGGCGTCCGGCGGCGACCGGCTGACGTTCGCCGGAGACCTCGTGTTCGCGGTCGGGTTCGAGCACCCCGAGTGGTACAACGGGTTCGAACACGACCCCGAGGAGTCGGCTCGCGTTCGTATCAGTCTTTTGCGGGAACTGGCCGAGACCGGTGGGCTGCTGGTGGCCACTCACCTGCCGTTCCCGTCCGTCGGCCATGTGGCAGTCGACGGCGACGCCTTTCGTTGGGTGCCGGTCTTCTGGGACTACTGACCGCACGGTCCGAACGAGAGGCGCCTCGTAAGCGCTTCATTCGATACGGGCCGCGTTACCAGCGCCGGAGCGCGGCCCGCTTACCCAAAATCCTCTTGGAGCTCGACCACACGGTGCGCAACTAGGTTTGAAGTCTACCGATGCGGCCGGCTTTTCCAGCGCCGGAGCGCGGCCCGCTCACCCAAAACCCTTTTGGAGTTCGACCTCTCGCTCGACTTCGCCTCGCCGGCGCAACTTGGCGGCGCCGTCGCTTTTCTGTGCTCGGCTGCGGCGGACCAGATCACGGGCACCGCAATCTCGGTCGACGGCGGCTGGACCGCAAGGTAGGCGCGGCGAATGAGCGGTCGCTTCAGCGAAAACAACTGTTGCAGGAGGAGTCGTGGTGCATCTTAACAAGAGGAAGGTGGTCGGCTTGTTGCTGTGCCTCAGCGCCGTCGCGGTCGTGGCCGGCGGATGGGTCTATACCCATTCAAACGGGACGTTCACCGACAACGCCTACATTCGTGGCGACATGACGTCGCTCGCGCCGAAAGTTGCGGGCTACGTCACGGCCGTCGAGGTGCAGGACAATCAGACCGTTCGGGCCGGTGACATTCTTTTCCGGATCGACGACCGCGACTACCGCGCACGCCTTGCGCAAGCCGAGGCCAATGTCGAAGCCGCCCAAGCCCGCCTCACCAATGTCGATGCGGAGACCCAACTCCAGCATGCCCTGATACGGCAGGCCGAAGCTCAAAGACTTGCGAGCGTGGCCGAGATGAATCTGGCCCGCAAGGCCTCCGATCGCCGCCGTGAGTTGATCCGCACCAACGCCGTCAGCCAGGCGCAGGTCGATGAAAGCGATGCGGCGCTATCGAGAACCGAGGCGGGCGTGTCGGCGGCGTCGGCAACGGTGGAGGCCCAGCGGCAACGCATCGCCGTCCTTGCCAGCCAGCGCGAAGCTGCAGTTGCTGCAGTGGCGCAGGCGCACGCCGCACGCGATCTCGCCCAGATCGATCTCGACCACACCGTGGTGCATGCGCCGGTCGACGGCGTCGTCGGCAACCGCCAGGTCCGCGTCGGCCGGCTTGTCGCACCGGGTACCTCCCTGCTTGACATTGTTACGGTCAAGAACGTGTGGGTGGTGGCGAACTTCAAGGAAAGCCAGATCGAACATATCCGGCCAGGACAGCGCGCCCGCATCACAGTGGACGGCTATCCGAACCAGACGATTGAAGGCGTGGTGGACAGCTTTGCGCCCGGCAGCGGATCTGCGTTCACCCTGCTCCCCACTGACAACGCGACGGGGAACTTCATTCGTGTCGTTCAACGCGTGCCTGTGAAAATCCGCTTCGCCAGAAATCCATTGCCCGGTCGCGTCGTGCCCGGCCTGTCCGCGCGTGTCGAGATCGATCGAGGAAGCGGCACATGACCACCGCGATCGCCGACGCCACGCCAGGCTATGACAGGCGCGCGGCAGGAAGTATTCTTGTCGCCGGCATCGTGCTCGCCACTCTGACGGAAGGGATCGCAAGCACCGTCCTGTCGCTCGGGCGCAACGACATCATTGGCGACACCCATGCGACTCCCGACGAGTTCGCCTGGCTGGACATCGGATACACCGCAACAAAGCTGATCGGGTTCATGGCCGCCTCCTGGCTCATGACGCGCACCAGTCCGCACCGCCTGATCATCGGTTCGACGCTGGTCATGGGCACGGCCTGCGGCATCGCCGCCATTACATATCGGCTGGACCTGCTGATCGCGCTGCGTATCATACAGGGCTTCTCCGGCGGCACTTTGCTTGTTGCCGGGCAGTCGATGATTTTTCTCGCCTATCCACGATCCTGTCAGCCGATCCTGCAGGCGCTGTTTGCGATGGGATCGGTCGTCGCTCCGGCAACTATTGCCCCCGCTCTTCAGGGATGCTTGATCGACAGCCAGTCCTGGGCATGGATTTTCTTCGGCGTTGTTCCGATTGCCCTCGCCGCTATCGGACTTCTGTTAATCGCGGACGATCCGAGACCCGTTGCGACCTCGCGCCTTCCGTTCGACTGGACCGGCTTCTTGCTGATCTCAGTCACATTCTTCTGCTTCACCTATGTTCTCAACCAAGGCAGCCGATGGCGGTGGTTCGAGGAGCCTCGCATCGTGTGGCTGACTCTGATCGGCGCAGCCGCTCTGCTGGCCTTTCTTGGCCAACAGGTGATGGCCAAAAGCCAGGGCATGCTCGATTTCACCTTGTTCAAATCGCACGATTTCTCCTTCGCTTTCATCGTCAGTTTCGTCGCCGGTGCCGCCTTGTTCGGCAGCGCGTTCCTAATCCCGTCGTTTGCCGTGTCCGTTCTCGCGTTCACGCCTACCGATGCCGGCCAGCTGCTGCTGCCAAGCGGCGCGCTTTTCGTCGGCGCGCTCCTCGTGGCCGCCTTCCTCATGCAGGTCCGCGGCGCTCCGCCGATCGCCACCGTGCCCTTTGGCATCCTGATGATCATGGCGGCGATGTGGATGCTGTCCGGCTCGACCAGCGAGAGCGGTGCCGACGACATGATGGTCGCCATTCTGCTGCGCGGCTTCGGACTTGGCTTCCTCTTCCTGTCGATCACCCTGATCGCTTTCAGCGAGCTCAACAACCGCAACCGCGCAGCCGGCATTGGTCTCTTCAATGCGGGCCGCCAGCTCGGCGGCCTCATGGGGGTCGCCGGGCTCCAGACAATGATCGACCACAATGTCACCGCCAATGTCACGGTGCTTGGCGCGAGTGTCACCGCAGGCGTTCCTGCAGTCAGCGAGCGGCTGACGACGATGAGCACGATTCTCGCCGCACGCGGGATGGACGGTGTGGCTGCAGGCCGGGCTGCGATCGGCCTGTTGGGCCGAACGATCACCAGTCAGTCCACAGTGATCGCTTTCGACACCGCGTTCGCTGCAGTTGCCCTGCTTTTCGTCATCGCCGCGCCCGTGCTGGTCACCATCAAGATCGCCTTGGCCCTGCACGCAAGATGCGTGTGAGGCAGTTAGTCCGAACCGAGGAGCTGCATATGATTCATCCTGCGCCGAAGCCCACTCGACAAGACAATGCGGCATCGGGCCCAGACGCTCGCGCCGACATCGTGCTGGCAGTCAGCGAGGCTCTCGCTCATTCGAGCGGCGCGCCGGCCGACCTCGATAGTATCTTGGATCGAAGCGGATACTCAAAGGAAGACATTCTATCCGCTTTCGAGAGCATCGACGATCTCATCGTCGCGATCGCCGAACACAAAGCCTCCCTGATATCGCAGCCCCTGGTGAGGAGATCGCGTCCTGGCTCTGTAGACGACGTACGCGAGACCCTTATCGCATTCGGACGCGTTGCCTGGAAGGAATATTCGACCACCCTGGTCGGGTTCATTCGAATGATGATGACCGAAGGTGCACGCAATCCTGCCCTCAAGAAGCGGGTGCACGAGGCTGGTCAGGCGACCGTCACCCTCAAGCTGCGCGAGTTTCTGTCGGCAGCAAATGAACGGGGGATTCTGCCGATAACTGACGCTCAGCTGTATGCCGAGCAATTGCTGGGGCTGCTGAGGGAACCGCTCTACCAGGCACTCATGCTGAGCCCCGCAATGCGCCAGGAGGCAGCAGCCGCCGACCGCGTGAGAGCCAGCACCGAAGGCTTCATTCATGGATGCGCGAGCGTGAGGAGCATTACCCGATGAGCGCAGCTAACGATATTGTCCAGTCGAGGCGGTCCTGGCCGGGGCGAAATAGAGAGAGCCCTTCAAGACTGAATGTTGTCGGCGATGTCCCGCCAGACTTGGCGAACAACGTCGACGAGAATGGATCCCTGGTGACCGTCGATGCCGCCGACTGGATCATCTGTTTCGTGCCCGGCCTTCGACGACAGTGGTGGCATCGGTTCGTCCATCGCAGGCACAAGCACGTCTTTGGCATGCGACCGACGGGCACGGGGAGCTGGCTGCTTGTCGAGCCGTGGTGGACGCGCATGATGGTGACGATCTTGCCGCCGGCCGATGCCGTCAGATTTCTGCGGTGGGGTGCGACGGGCGACATCCTTCGCGTGCGCGAAGCGGTACCAGGCAGGGCGAGCCAGATTCGCGGCTGGTCCAACTGTGCGGTTCTCTCGGCGTTCCTGCTGGGACGATCGAGCTGGGCATGGACGCCACACGGTCTCTACCGGCAGCTGCTCCGGGAAAAGTCGACACGACGCGAGAATGTTCAGCAACTTCTCGTCGACCAGTTCACCAAAGTCGTCAGCCAGTACTCGTCCAACGCACTGAGTGTCGGTGCCGACCAGCTTTCCCTGCCGTTAAGGGAATTGCTCATCATCATTGGACGCAATCTTCTCGAGACGATGATGACACCGTCGTTGCTTGAGGTTTGTTACACAGCCATCCTCGAAGCGGACCGCTACCCAGACGCGACGCAGGCCTATGCGCAACATGGCCCTACGCCGGCAATCGCGGTGCTTACAAAAATTCTCGCGCAAGCGAAAGAGGCCGGCGAAGTCGATCTCGCGGATTGCGAAGCCGGCGCCCGCCAGTTTCTCGGAATGCTCCACGGAAACGTTCATCTGGAAGCTGTGCTTCAACTCGGCGAGATACCGACGCTTTCCGAGATCGACAAGCGCGCCCGCACCGCGGTGAAAGTCTTTCTCGACGGCGCCGAGCCTGACGAGACGTCAATCCTCGCACGAGGAGCCTTAACGGCGTGAGGGTCATCGCACAATGCATGCCGCGCGACACTGACGCGTCGGTCGCGACGGCGCTTGGTATGCCTCGCAGAGCCGTCACCACGGCGTCCAGGCGGCTGACCGGCGAAACCCCGCAATTGACGAAGGCGCGCGCTAGCATTGCAGCGAGGCGGCCGATGCAATCCCTAGCCGCCGCTCCGGTAGACCTGAATGTCGAGATCCCTGATCTTCTTCCGGAGCGTGTTGCGGTTGAGACCGAGCAGGTCGGCCGCGCGAATCTGGTTGCCGCGCGTGGCCGCCAGCGCCGCGGTGAGCAGCGGTACCTCGATTTCCTTGAGGATGCGGTGGTAGAGGCCCGGCGGCGGCACGCCGTTCGGAAAGCCTGAGAAATGCGAGGACAGGTAGGCCTCGACCGCGCCTCCGAGGTTTTCCACGCCCATTGGGGCGTTGCCGCCCGAGGTGACCGCCGGCGGCGCCAGCTCACCATCGATCACCGACGCCGTAATGACGTCCTGCGGATAAAGCGCGGCCAGCCGACGCGCGAGGTTTTCGAGTTCGCGCACGTTGCCGGGCCAGCGGTGCTGCTTGAGCCGTTCCAGCGCCAAGGTGTCGAGCTTCTTCGGCGGCAAGCCGTCCTTTTCGGCGAGCGAAAAGAAATGCCGGATAAGATCGGGCAGATCCTCGATCCGCTCACGCAACGGCGGCAGGCGCAGCGGCACCACGTTGAGGCGGAAGAACAAGTCTTCCCGGAACAGGCCCTGCTGAATCAGGATGCGCAGATCCTTGTTGCTGGCCGCCACGATCCGTACGTCGGTCTTGATCGGGGTACGCCCGCCGACTGTGGTGTATTCGCCCTGCTGCAGCACCCTCAGCAGCCGCGTCTGTGCTTCCATCGGCATGTCGCCGATCTCGTCGAGGAACAGCGTGCCGCCTTCGGCCTGTTCGAAGCGGCCGGAAGCGCGGGTATTGGCGCCGGTGAACGCGCCGCGTTCATGGCCGAACAACTCCGATTCGATCAGGTCGCGCGGGATCGCCGCCATGTTGACGGCGACGAACGGGCCGTTGCGGCGCTTGCCGTAGTCGTGAAGCGCGCGGGCAACCAGTTCCTTGCCGGTGCCGGACTCGCCGGAGATCATCACCGTGAGGTCGGTCTGCATCAGCCGCGCCAGCACCCGGTAGATTTCCTGCATCGCGGGCGAACGGCCGACCAGGGGGATCGAATCGAATTCACCCTCGTCCGCCGCGCTCGTCACCCGCTCCTTCGGCTCGGCCAGTGCGCGGCCGACGATGGTGATGAGCTCCTTGAGGTCGAACGGCTTCGGCAGATATTCATAGGCGCCGCGTTCCGAGGCCCGGATCGCCGTCATGAAGGTGTTTTGGGCACTCATGACGATGACGGGAAGGTTCGGCCGCATCTTCTTGATGCGCGGCAGGAGATCGAACGCGTTCTCGTCCGGCATCACCACGTCGGTGATGACGAGATCGCCCTCGCCCTGACTCACCCAGCGCCACAGCGTCGCGGCATTTCCGGTCAGGCGCACTTCATATCCGGCGCGCGAAAGAGCCTGGTTCAGAACCGTGCGGATCGCGGTGTCGTCATCGGCAACGAGTATGCTACCTGCGGGCATTGGTATTCCTCATCTTGCGTCCTGTGAGGCAGGCGGCAGCGTACCCGGAACGCCGTCGCGGTTGCTTTGGTCGAACTGTTTGGCGGGATTGAACATCGGCATCAGCACCCGGAACGTCGTCTTCCGCGGCTGGGATTCGCATTCGATGATGCCACCGTGATCGCCGACGATTTTGGCAACCAAGGCGAGACCCAGCCCGCTCCCGGTCTGCTTTGTCGTCACGAAGGGATCGAACAGGTTCGGCAGCAGGTCTTCCGGCACGCCGGATCCGTTGTCCTTGACGCAAAACTCCAGCGGCAACGACACCCGCGATTTCTTGCCCGGCACCGACAGGCGGACGCCAGGACGAAAGGCGGTGGTGAGCTGGATTTCCGCATCGCTGCCGAGATCGGCGACCGCTTCGGCGGCGTTCTTCACGAGATTGAGGAAGACCTGAATGAGCTGGTCCTGATTGGCCAGCACCGGCGGCAACGACGGATCGTACTCCTCGACGAAACGGATGTTGCGGGCGAAGCCGGACTGCGCCAGTCGTTTGACGTGGTCGAGCACGGAATGGATGTTGACCGGCCCGCGCGCCACCGGGCGGTCGTCGCCGAACACCTCCATGCGGTCGACCAGAGTGACGATTCGGTCGGCTTCATCGCAGATCAGCCGCGTCAGCATGCGGTCCTCGGATGAGGCCTGCTGCTCCAGCAATTGCGCTGCGCCGCGGATGCCAGACAACGGGTTCTTGATCTCGTGCGCCAGCATCGCGGCCAGCGCGATTACCGAGCGCGCCGCGCTCCGGTGCGTCAACTGCCGGTCCATCTTGTCGGCTATGGTGCGCTCCTGCAGCATGACAACAATGTGCCCCGGCCGCTCAGTGAGCGGGGCGACGTGCAGGTCGACCTGGCGATCGCCGCCGATGCGGGGCGTGCCGAGATCGACCTTGTATTCGTTGACGGGCGAGCCGCTCGATCGCACCTGCTCGATCAGCGCCAGCAGCGGGCTGCCGAACGGGACCAGCTCTTTCAGGGATTGCCGGCGCAGGAACTGCGTTGAGATCTCGAAGAAAGATTCAGCGGCGATGTTGGCGTCGACGATGCGGCCGTCGGGCGCCACCAGCAGCACCGGATTGGGCAGTGCATTGAGGATGGCCTCGCTCTCGGAGGGGACGGCGCGGCGATATTCTGCGGCTGAATTCATGCAGCAGCACTCCATGCGAAATCGTCGAACGCGTCCTGTAGTGACCGGTGAACGCGGTGCGGATTCTCCGACGTCAGAATCTTCTGCCGCCAGCCCTTCAGCGTCTCCGCCGGCGCCCGGCTGCACTGCGCCGCGACCTCCAGCGCCCAGCCGAGATGCTTGCGTGCATGCTTGAGCCCGATGCGCAGCCCGTAATGGCTGCAGATTTCGTCGTAGAGTGCGCGCACATGCGCGAGTTGTTCGGCCAGCGACGGCGCAGTCTCAGCCTTTCCGGTTTCAAGCCGACGGCCGATCTGCCCCGGCAGCCAGGGTTGGCCCTGCGCACCACGCCCGATCATCACGGCGTCCGCACGCGACACTTCCAGTGCGCGGACTGCCTGCTCGAATGAGGTGATGTCGCCGTTGACGACGAGCGGCACGGAAACCGCGTGCCTGACCGCGCGCACGGCGGCCCAATCGGCGACGCCCTTGTAAAATTGGCAGCGCGTGCGCCCGTGCACGCTGATCATCTGCACCCCGGCGGCTTCCGCGCGGCGCGCCAGCTCGGGTGCGTTGAGCGAGCGATCGTCCCAGCCGAGCCGCATCTTCAGCGTCACCGGCACCTTGACCGCCGCGATCGTGGCTTCGATCAGCTTGAGCGCATGATCGAGATCGCGCATCAGCGCCGAGCCGGACTGGCCACCGGTGACATGACGCGCCGGACAGCCCATGTTGATGTCGATGATGTCGGCGCCGGCGGCTTCGGCCACCCTCGCCCCCTCCGCCATCCAGTGCGCCTCGCAGCCAGCGAGCTGGACGACGTGAGGCCCGACACCGGCCGTCTCGCAGCGCAGAATCGACATCGGCCTGCCGTGCACGAGTTCGTCGCTGGCGGTCATCTCGGAGACGACCAGTCCGGCACCGAGAGTGGCGGCAAGGCGTCGAAAGGGGGCATCGGTGACGCCGGACATCGGCGCCAGAAGGACCCGGTTGGCGACAGCAATCTCGCCTATTTTCAACGGCTTAGAGCGTGAACTTTCCGGGCCGGTCACGGCGTTCTCTTGGTTAGGGCGGCGGCGTCATTGCAACCGTCGACGCATATTGTGAGCACAAATCTTGGGCAGTCAAGCTTCTTGCCTACACTTTAGACAGATCTATCATTTGCGCAAGTGCACTGCAACAAAAACTGCTTTTCCCACAGGTAGTGGGAATCGCTCTGTTTTTCCCTGTTCGGCGTGGTAAGGGCTGTGCGCCAGCGCACCCGCCCCCAATCAAACCCTGATCGTTCGTATTTGAGCACGATGCCCAGACCTGAGCGTACCGCAGCCATTCTCGTCGCCGCCGGACGCGGGCTTCGCGCCGGCGCCGGAGGACCCAAGCAATATCGCGAGATTGGTGGGCAGACGGTGATCTTCCGCGCCATGCAAGCGTTCAGCCGGCATCCAGATATCTTCGCCGTGCAACCGGTGGTGAATCCCGATGACACCGTCATCTTCAACGAAGCCGTCGCAGGACTGCGCCATCAACCTCCCACCAGTGGCGGAGCCACCCGTCAGGCCTCGGTGCATGCCGGACTCGAGGCGCTGGCTGCGGCGAAGCCCGACATCGTCCTGATCCACGATGCCGCGCGGCCCTTCGTGACCTCCGCGGTGATTTCACGTGCGATCGATGCCGCCGGTCGGACGGGCGCCGCCGTTCCGACAATTCCCGTCACCGATACGATCAAGCAGGTCAGTGATTCCGGTCACGTCGAGGCGACGCCCGAACGTGCATCGTTGCGTATCGCGCAAACGCCACAAGCGTTTCGCTTCGATGTCATTCTCGACGCCCATCGCCGCGCCGCGCGCGACGGCCGCAGCGATTTCACCGACGATGCGGCGCTCGCGGAGTGGGCGGGATTGACGGTGGCGACCTTTGAAGGCGATCCTGCAAACATGAAACTGACGACGCCTGAAGATTTTATTCGTGAAGAAGCCCGGCTCGCCGCCCAACTCGGCGACATCAGAACCGGCACCGGTTACGACGTGCACGCCTTCGGCGACGGCGATCATCTGATGCTCTGCGGCGTGCGCGTGCCGCACGTCAGAGGCTTTCTCGCTCATTCCGACGGCGACGTCGGCCTGCATGCCCTGGTCGACGCCATCCTCGGCGCGCTGGCGGATGGCGATATCGGCTCGCACTTTCCGCCGAGCGACCCGCAGTGGAAGGGCGCGGCGTCCGACAAGTTTCTCAAATATGCCGTCGATCGCGTCACCGCGCGGGGCGGACGAATCGCCAATCTCGAAGTCACGATGATTTGCGAGCGCCCGAAGATTGGGCCGCTGCGCGATGTCATGCGCGCCCGCATCGCCGAGATCACCGGGCTCAACATCTCCCGCGTTGCGGTGAAGGCGACGACCAGCGAACGGCTCGGCTTTACCGGCCGCGAGGAAGGCATCGCCGCAACCGCGAGCGCCACGATCCGCCTTCCCTGGAGCGAGTAACATGAGCGGCAGCGACGCCCGCGCCCTCGCCCGCTCGCTGCTTGATTTGTGCCGGATGCGCAAGCTGACGATTGCCACCGCGGAGTCCTGCACGGGAGGCCTGGTCGCCGGCGCGCTGACCGATATTCCCGGCTCTTCGGACGTCATCGACCGCGGTTTCGTCACTTATTCCAATGAAGCCAAGCGCGCGATGCTCGGCGTCAAAGCCTCAACGCTGACAACCTTCGGCGCCGTCAGCAAGGAAATCGCGACTGCAATGGCGGTCGGCGCGCTGGAAAAGGCCGGCGTCGATCTTGCGGTATCCATCACCGGTATCGCGGGTCCGGGCGGGGCCACGCCGGGCAAGCCGGTCGGCCTCGTACATTTCGCCGTTGCGTCGCGCGACGGCAAGATCCTGCACCGCGAATTCCGTTTTGGCGCCATTGGCCGCACCACTGTGCGCCAGCGCTCGGTAGTGGAAGCGCTGCGCATGCTGATGGAGCTGGCACGCGGACCGCAGCCGCCGGTCAAACCGCGACGCGAAACGATGAGCCGGCTACGCCCACGGGTGGCCCGTACGGCGCGGCGCAGTGCCGTTAAACGGCGCCGGCCGACGCGACCATAAATCAGTATCAAACCGCCGCGGCCAAAGCCTTAGCGCGTGTTTCGCTCAGCGAGCTCACCGGCGTCAACGCCTCTGGGCTGATCGAAAGCTCGATGATGGCCGGAAGTCCGCTTCCGACAGCCTCGTCGAACGCGCGCGCGAAATCCTCGGTACGCTCGACACATGCGCCGAAGCCGCCACAGGCGCGTGCCAGTGCGGCAAAGTCGGGGTTGGCCAGGTCGGTGCCGGAGACACGGCCGGGATACGCCCGCTCCTGGTGCATTCGGATGGTACCGTACATGCCGTTGTTGCAGACGATCACGATCAGCGGCAGCCGGTTTTCGACCGCGGCCATGAACTCCAGCCCGGTCATCTGAAAGCAGCCGTCGCCGGCGAACGCGATCACCATTCGCTCGGGGTGCAGCAGCTTGGCGGCAACTGCCGCGGGCAAGCCGTAGCCCATGGAGCCAGAGGTCGGCGCGAGTTCGGTGCGGTACTGCCGATAGCGCCAGAAGCGATGTACCCAGACGGCATAATTGCCGGCGCCGTTGCAGATGATGGCGTCATGGGGCAAGCGATCGCTCAAACCGCGCACGACCTGCGAGAGCTGCACGTCGCCGGGCGAGCGGGTCGGCTCGGTAAAGGCGAGATAGTCGGCATGCGCCGCCTTGACATAGTCGGCGCGCGATTGATGCTTCGGCTCCAGCCGCTTGATGGCGGCTGCAAAGGCCGCGCTGCTCGCGACCATGCTGAGCGTCGGCGAATAAACGCGGCCGATCTCTTCCGGATCGGGATAGATGTGAACTAATGGCTGTTTCGGCTTTGGAATATCGAACAGCGTATAACCGGACGTGGTGGCCTCCCCCAACCTCGCGCCAAGCGCGATCACCAGATCGCTGGTTCGGATACGGTCGGCGATTTTTGCGTCGAGACCGATACCGACATGGCCGCCATAGGCCGGATGCAGATTGTCGAAATAGTCCTGGCATCGGAACGACACGCCGACGGGCACTTCATGCGCCGACGCAAATGCTTCGAGATCGCGGCGGGCCTGATCGCTCCATCCGCCGCCGCCGACGATCAGGAACGGCTTCTTCGCCTCCGACAGCAGCGCATGGAATTGCCGCAAAGCGCCGTCATCGGGCGCGACCGGAATCGGATTATAGGGCGGCGCATCCGCCACCTCGGCGGTATCGGTGAGCATGTCCTCGGGCAGCGCCAGCACGACCGGGCCGGGACGGCCCGAGGTCGCGGTGAAGAAGGCGCGCGAAATGAACTCTGGAATCCGCCGCGCATCATCGATCTGGGCGACCCATTTCGCCATCGGCCCGAACATCTGGCGGTAATCGATTTCCTGGAACGCCTCGCGTTCCATCATGTCGCGCCCGACCTGGCCAAGCAGCAGGATCAGCGGCGTCGAGTCCTGGAATGCGACATGGACACCGGAGGACGCATTGGTGGCGCCCGGGCCGCGGGTGGCGAATACGATGCCGGGCCGTCCCGTCAGCTTGCCATAGGCATCCGCCATCATGGCAGCGCCCCCCTCGTGACGCGCGTTGATAAACCGCACGCGTTGACTCTGGTACATGCCGTCGAGGGCAGCCAGGAAGCTCTCGCCGGGCACGCCGAACACGGTGTCGGCGCCGTGCAAGGCCAATTGCTCGATGAGAATATGGCCACCGGTTCGAAGATTTGCGTCCATCGTCTTGTCCCTCCGTGTCGGGGATTACGGATTTGCGACCGGCTTAAAGACTGGCGTCGGCACCAGCAACCGGTTTCCTGCGAAATCAGATATGCCGCTGGGCATTATTGTTAGCCTTTCGGTCCTACCCGCGCGGCCACGCCGGTCACGGTCTCATAGGCCTTGATGACGGCGGTGCAGGACTCGCGGTCATGCCCGAGCAGCGCCGCCTGCCGGTAGGTCTGGTGCACGGCCTCGGCCATGAACCCGGGCAGGCCCGCCTCCTCCAGCCAGCGCGCGTAGTAGCGGACATCCTTGCGGGCGTTCGCCAACGACATCAGCGGGGTGAAGTCGCCATCGAGCGTGGCTTGGCCGTAGAGGTCGAGCATGCCGCTCTTGGCGCCTGCGGCCGAGATGATGCCGATGAGTTGCGAGAGGTCGAGCCCCTCCTTCGCCGCTAGCGCAAACCCCTCGCACCACGCCGCCACGTTGGCGAAGGCGATATAGTTGTGAATGAGCTTGAGGCGAATGGCGTGTCCGAGCGGGCCGATATGGAAAATGTTTTCGGCATAGAGCTCAAAATAGGGCCTGAGGTCGTCGAGCAGGTCGCGCTCGCCACCGAACAGCACGTTGACCTTGCCGGCGTCGGCGTGTTTCGGGGTTCGCGTCATCGGTGCTTCGGCATACCGGCCGCCGGCTGCCCGCACCATGCGGTCGAGCTTTGCGACCATCTGCGGGCTGCCGGTGGTGTGATCCACGATGACGAATCCCGGCGCCGGACCGGCGAGCAGCCCATCGCCGCAAGTCATCAACGCCTCGACATCCTCGGCTTCGTTGACGCAGATCATGACGATGCGGCAGTTGTCCCTGATCTCCTGCAGACTGCCGGCTGCCGTCGCACCAAAGGATGTGGCAACCGCCATAGCGGCGGGATTGAGATCGTAGGCGGTGACCGCCACGCCCTTGGCGACTAGGTTCTTGACCAGGCCGCGTCCCATTCCGCCGAGGCCGATAAAACCAACCCGTTCGAATGTCGTCATCTCTGGGCTTCCGTACTGTTGGAGGATTTGTTGGAGTGGTGCGATGCTCGGCCGATCGCGCCGACGTCTAGCCGGCTTTGGCCGGCCCCGCCCCTGGCTTGCCGTAAACCGCGTCCGCCCGCTTTTCGAACGCGGCGGCAAAACGCTGGAAGGCGGTATCGAACATCGTTCCCATCAGCATCGCCAGCATCCGGCTCTTGAATTCATAGGACAGGAAGAAACCGACGTCGCAGTCGGTTTCGGATTTCGGTTCGAACGTCCAGCGGTTTTCGAGATTGCTAAAAGGACCCTTCAGGTATTCGACCATGATTTTCAGGTTCGGCCGGTCCAGCGTCACCCGGCTGGTGAAGGACTCCCGCACCAGCTTGAACGATACCGTCATGTCGGCGACGACGACTTCAGTGCCGTCGGCTTTCTGTGTACGCTGCCGTATCCTCAGCGATTGGCACAGCGGCACGAATTCCGGATAGCGCTCGACATCGGCGACCAGATCGAACATGTGCGACGCGGTATGATGAACCCGGCGCTTGCTGGAAAAGCGAGGCATCGGACGCGCTCACCCGTGTAGCGCAGCCCGCGCCGCCCTGAGCTTGGCAAAATCCTCACCCGCATGATGCGACGAGCGGGTCAGCGGACTGGCCGACACCATCAGAAAACCCTTGGTATAGGCGACCTTCTCGTAACCCGCGAATTCGTCCGGCGTCACGTAGCGCATGACGGCGTGGTGCTTGCGCGTTGGCTGCAGATATTGGCCGATCGTCAGGAAATCGACGTCCGCGGAACGCAGATCGTCCATCACCTGCAGCACCTCGTGGCGCTCCTCTCCCAAGCCGACCATGATGCCTGATTTGGTGAAGATCGTGGGATCAATCTCCTTGACCCGCTGCAGTAGCCGGATCGAATGGAAGTAGCGCGCGCCCGGCCGCACGGTGAGATAACGCGCCGGCACGGTTTCCAGATTGTGGTTGAATACATCGGGCTTGGCTGCCGCGACCACCTCCAGCGCGCCTTCCTTGCGCAGGAAGTCGGGGGTAAGGATTTCGATCGTCGTGGTCGGGCAGCGCGCGCGAATGGCGCGAATCGTCTGCGCAAAGTGCTCGGCGCCGCCGTCGGCGAGATCGTCGCGGTCGACCGAGGTCACAACGACGTGGGTCAGCCCGAGCTTGAAGGTCGCCTCCGCGACATGTTCCGGCTCGGCGGCGTCGAGCGCGCCGGGCATGCCGGTCTTGACGTTGCAGAACGCGCAGGCCCGCGTGCAGGTGTCCCCCATGATCATGAAGGTGGCGTGCTTCTTGTCCCAGCACTCGCCGATATTCGGGCAGCCGGCCTCCTCGCACACCGTGACGAGGCCGTTCTCCTTGACGATCTTGCGCGTGTCGGCATAGCCGCGGGTGTTCGGCGCGCGCACCCTGATCCAGTCCGGCTTCGGCGGCGACAGCGCATCCGGCCGGTTCACCTTTTCGGGGTGACGCGGGCGAACCTGGTTCAGGGAAACGGTATCGACGAGCACGACCATGTTAAGTCCGGATATTGCGAGAACACTTAGCTAATCCGTGTTGCAGATGGCTGCAACTCTGTTGCGGAAAACCGCAGCCTAGCTCGCGGAACCTAGCAGGAACGTGCAAGATGTTGACGGTTTTCATCTGTTCCGCGAACGATTCTCACCTGGAAATGGCTCAAATCTCGAAGCCGGCCGATGCCGTCCCCCCTCGCCTCGGCAAGCCGCTGAAGCGCTCGTTTTTTAACCGCAGCGTGCATGAGGTCGCGCCCGACCTGATCGGTGCGACGCTCTTGCTCGACGGCGTCGGCGGCATCATCGTCGAGGTCGAGGCCTATCACCATCTGGACCCGGCCGCGCATTCGTTCCGCGGGCCGACGCCGCGCAACCGGGTGATGTTCGGCCCGCCGGGTTTTGCCTATGTCTACCGCTCCTATGGCATCCACTGGTGCGTGAACTTCGTTTCCGAGGCGGCAGGCTCGGCCAGCGCCGTGCTGATCCGCGCGCTGGAGCCGACTCACGGCATAACGGCGATGCGCCGTCGCCGTGGCCTGCAGGACGAGCGCGCGCTGTGTTCCGGCCCGGGCAAATTGTGTGAGGCGCTTGGGATTACGATCAAGCACAACGAACTGCCACTCGATCAGCCGCCGTTCGCGTTGCATGCGCGTGTGGGCAAACTCGACATCGCTGCCGGCGTACGGATCGGAATTACAAAAGCGGTCGAACTGCCGTGGCGCTATGGTTTGAAGGGATCGAAATTCCTGAGCAAGGCTTTCTGACAACGCGATTTCTCGTTCAGCCGTCATTGCGAGCGCAGCGAAGCAATCCATCTCGCAGCATAACGGAAAAGTGGATTGCTTCGTCGCTTCGCTCCTCGCAATGATGGGGTGGACGGCCCCCGAACGGCATCGATGTGCCAGACTGGCGATGCTGAGTCGAACCAGACAAGGGGACCGTCCATGACGAAGATTA